>DASWGX010000163.1:0-4112 GCA_036393455.1 Polyangiaceae bacterium | reverse complement strand
GCTCGACGAAGTACGGCAGCTTGGTCGCAACGTCGAGGAACTTGCCGCCTCGCTCGGGCAGCTCGGGCGCGAAGAAAGTGCCGACGTGGAGCTGATAGATGACGAACTCGTGGAACCGCGGCGCCGCATAGCCGGTCTCGTGCCACGGAAAATCCGACGAGCGAATCACGCAGTCGCCGGGGAAGGCGGGTTCGAGCTCGCGCGCGTACGGGTCGCGCTTCGGCCCTTCGCTGCCCTCCCCCACCACGTAGAACAGGTAACGATCGCGGTCGCGCACTCCGTCGATGAAACCGCTCCAGCACCCCGAAGCGTCGCGGTTCAGCAGGCTTCGGTCGTCGCGCGCGTGCCCGTTGAACTCGCCGATCACGTACACGGCGCGAGCACGGGGAGCCCAGACGCGGAACGTGGCGCCGCCCGCGACCAGATTTGCGCCCATCGGTGTGCGGGAATCGACGTGTTCGAGCGACGCCGGCAAGGCGCCGAGTGTAGTGCCGGCTCCTGCCACTGCACAGCGTCTTTCGGCGCGACCGAACCGCGGGCCGCACGAGCGCCGGCCTTGTCGGGCGGAGACCGGGGTTCGTGAAATGAAAAGGAAACACTCACCACGGCTGGCCGGTGCCGGTCTCGACGTACGCCTTCAAGCTACCCATGAAATGCTTCCAACCTTGAGCCACCGGTTCGGGCGGAGGGCCCTTCCAGCCGCCGTGGTCCAGGGAAACGAGCACGCCGTTCCCGGAGTCCGTGATGCGCCAGGTGAGCGTCGTGCCAACCCAGCCCGGCATGTCGTGCTCGAGGCAGGTCCAGCGCACCAGTTCTTTCGGCTTCATCTCCTCGATGCGAAAACGCATGTTCACCGGATTGCCGTCCTTGACGAAGCGAAGCTTTGCCTCGCCGCCGACGCTTTCGGCGACATCGCCCGCGGCGTTCCACCAGCCGCGGTAACCCTCCTGGCGCGTGAGCGCTCCGTAGGCTTTGTCGGCGCTCGCCGAAATCCCGATTTCATCCTTGATCGAGCTCATTTTGGCCTCCTTGTGAGTGGTAGCTCAAGAGCAGTTTCTCGAGGCTGCCGAGGCAGCCTTGCCAGCCTTCTTCGTGCCCGCGGCGGATCGCCGGATCCGGCGGCAGCTCGTGGGTCACGATGAGCTCGGTGCGCTCGCCGTGTTCGACCAGCTCCACGGTAACGACGCTGTCCACGACGCGTAGCTCGGGACACGTCCATGTGAACACGAGACGAGACACCGGTGTTATCTCGCGGTACTCGCCGAACTGCATGTGCCGCTCGCCGCCGGCGTCGCGCATCGCGATCTCGTACCGCCCGCCGACCTTGAAGTCCGAGTCGACGCTCGCCGACCAGTCCTGGCCAGGAAAGAACCAACGGGCCATCAAGTCGGGGCGCGTCCACGCCTCGAAGACCAGCCCGCGCCGCGCCGGCAGCATGCGCCGAACCGAAACCGCGTCCATCGGCATCCGCTAGGCCTTCCCTGCCTCTACCTTGAGCTCCAGGAGCAGATGCTCGAGGGCGTCGAGCCGCTCGTTCCAGAGCGCGCCGAGCTCGGCCAGAACCTTCGCCGCGTCTCGAAGCGGCGTGGGACCGAGCCGGCAAGCGTGAACGCGCCCGCGCCGCTTGCGGCGCAAGAGCCGCGCGCGTTCGAGCACCTGAATGTGCTTGGAAACCGCCTCGAGCGACATGTCGAAGGGCTCGGCCAGCTCCGTGACCGTGCACTCCTCGCGTGCGATTCGTCGCAGGATTTCACGCCGCGCCGGGTGCGCCAGGGCGCGAAAAACGCGATCGAGATGCGCGGACCTTGGCTCAACCATTCGGTTGAATGACTAGCAGCGCGGCGGAGCTACTGTCAACCATTTAGTTGAATGTTTTTCGGCTGCCCCGGCGCCCGTCCCGAGACGAGCACGAGTCGCGCCGAACCCGGGGCTCGGCGCCGCGATCAGACGCTGTAGCGCCCGCGGTCCGCCGAAGGTCGCGGAGGCGTTCTGTGCCGCGCGCCTGGCCGACGGCGCGTCATTCAGCTGCGGAACGCTGCCGGCCGCGGCCGATTTCGAGCTGTTGCTCGCGCGCGCCGGATGGAAACAATAGGGTCGAGTGCCATGCCGAATCTGGATTCCGAAACCTTGAACCGTATCGACGCCTGGTGGCGAGCCGCGAACTACCTCTCGGTGGGGCCGATCTATTTGCGCGCAAACCCCCTGCTGAAGGAGCCCCTAAAGAGACAGCACGTCAAGCCGCGCCTGCTCGGCCATTGGGGGACGACGCCGGGGCTCAACTTCATCTACGTGCACCTGAATCGCGTCATCCGAAAGTACGACCTCGACATGATCTACGTGACCGGGCCGGGCCACGGAGGGCCCGGGCTGCTCGCCAACGCGTACCTCGAAGGGACCTACAGCGAGGTCTACCCCAGCGTTTCGCTGGATACCGCGGGCATGCGCCGGCTCTTCGAACAGTTTTCCTTTCCCGGCGGCGTGCCGAGCCACGTCGCGCCGGAAACGCCCGGCTCGATTCACGAAGGTGGAGAGCTCGGGTACGCGCTGTCGCACGCCTATGGCGCGGTGTTCGACAACCCGGGCCTCGTCGCCTGCTGCGTCGTCGGCGACGGCGAGGCCGAGACCGGGCCGCTGGCGACGAGCTGGCATTCGAACAAGTTCCTGAACCCGGTTCGCGACGGCGCGGTGCTGCCGGTGCTGCACTTGAACGGCTACAAGATCGCCGGGCCCACGGTGCTCGCGCGTATCCCCCACGAGGAGCTCGCGTCGCTCTTGCGCGGCTACGGGCACGAGCCTTACTTCGTCGAGGGCGACGACCCGCCCGCGATGCATCGAAAGATGGCGGAAACGCTGGAGCGCGCGGTCGCGGAAATCGCGCGCATTCAGTCCGAGGCACGCAGCCGAAATTCCGCGAAGCGGCCGATCTGGCCCGTGATCGTGCTCCGGAGTCCCAAGGGTTGGACCGGGCCGAAGAAAGTCGACGGGCGTCCGGTCGAGGGCACGTTCCGATCGCATCAGGTTCCCTTTGCGGACATGGAAGGCGCGGACCGCGTGAGCCTGCTCGAGGCGTGGATGAAGAGCTACCGCCCCGAGGAGCTCTTCGACGAGAACGGCGCGCTCAGAGCCGAGCTCCGCGAGCTCGCGCCGGAGGGTGCGCGGCGGATGAGCGCGAACCCGCACGCGAACGGCGGCGCCCTCTTGCGCGATCTCGACCTGCCCGACTTTCGCAAGTACGCGGTCGAGGTTCCGGCGGCAGGCTCGGCCGTGGCCGAAGCCACGCGCGTGCAGGGCACCTTCATTCGCGACGTCATCCAGAAAAACCCCGACAACTTTCGGGTATTCAGCCCGGACGAGACGGCGTCGAACCGCTGGGGCGCCGTGTTCGAAGTGACGGCGCGCGCGTCGGTGGCCGAGATCTTGCCGACCGACGACCACGTCGACCCGGACGGCCGCGTCATGGAGATGCTGAGCGAGCACCAGTGTCAGGGCTGGCTCGAGGGCTACCTGCTCACCGGGCGCCACGGCTTCTTCTCCTGCTACGAGGCCTTCATCCACATCATCGATTCGATGTTCAATCAGCACGCCAAGTGGCTCAAAGTCACGCGCGAAATCCCGTGGCGGCGCCCGATCGCGTCGCTCAACTACCTGCTGACTTCCCACGTCTGGCGCCAGGACCACAATGGCTTCAGCCACCAGGACCCGGGTTTCATCGATCACGTCGTCAACAAGAAGGCGGAGGTGATTCGCGTCTACTTGCCGCCCGACGCGAACACCCTGCTCAGCGTGACCGACCATTGCCTGCGCAGCAAGAACTACGTCAACGTCGTCGTGGCGGGCAAGCAGGCGATGCCGCAGTGGCTCGCGATGGATGACGCCATCAAGCACTGCACGATGGGTATCGGAATCTGGGAGTGGGCCGGCAACGACGAAGCTTCGGAAGCCGACGTCGTGATGGCGTGCGCGGGCGACGTCGCGACGCTGGAGACGCTGGCCGCCGTCCAGCTCTTGCGCACGCTGGCGCCGGAGCTTCGAGTTCGCGTCGTCAACGTCGTCGACTTGATGCGGCTCCAGCCCGAAATCGAGCACCCGCACGGCCTTTCCGAACAGGACTT
>DASWGX010000162.1:0-5716 GCA_036393455.1 Polyangiaceae bacterium | reverse complement strand
ATCCACTGATGCTCCGGCATGTCCCACATCGAGCTGTACGAGGCGCTGACGCCGAAGTCGGGGTAGTAGCGACGGTCGGCGAGCTCCACGGCCGACTGGCGTCCGCGGATCCGCTGCTTCGCGGCGCGCAGTTCTGGACGGTTGCTGAGCGCCTCGGCCCGTAGCGGCCCGCTCTCGCCGACCGTCGAAAGCGACGGCTCCGCGCGCCGTGGCGGCGGTGGCAGAGGAAGATCGGGTCGTCGCCGCAAGAGCCCGTTCATCCGGGCCGCGATGACGGAGCGGCGCGACTCCAGGACGACGCGGTCGTGCTCGACGTGCGCGAGCTCGATTTCGGCCTGGAGCGGCTCCTGCTGCGACGCACGGCCCGCGGCGTACTGCGCTTCGGCGGCGCTCTTGATCTCGGCGACCAGCGCCCGGTGCGCGCGGTTGATTTCGAGAGCGCGCTCGCTCGCGTAGTACTCGTCGAACAGCGACGCCGCCACGGCGGCGAGCCCTCGCCGCGCCGCCTCGAAGTTCTCTCGGGCGGCCTCGGCTTCGGCCAGAGCCACTTCGCCCTGGAGCTCGAGCTTGCCCGGCCAGGGAAAGCGCTGGCTCACGGCGATCACCTGGCCGAAGCGGACGTCGTTAGACCCGATACTGAGCGGAGCGAACGAATACTCGAGCATCGGGTCGTCGAGCGCCGTTCGTTGTGGATACTCGGCGAGCGCGGCGCGCCACGCCTGTCGTGCCGCCTCGATATTGGGGTTGCGGCGCAAGACCTCCCGGACGAACGCCCTTCGTTCGAGCGCGGCGGCTCGCTCGAAGGGCGGGCCGTCCCGCTCTGCGCCGCTGCGCGGCGTCGCCGGAGTCTTGCGAAGCGCCGCCGCCATTCGATCATAGCGTTCGCCTTGCTGGCCGGCGCAGCCAAAAAGTACACTGCACAGAACGGCGAACGTCCAGCGCCGGCATCCGGCGGGTCCACGGACTAGTCTCTCGAACATTGATCGCGAAGCTCCTCACACGTTGTTCGCCGCACGCGCACGCGTGAACGGCCGCTTTCGAGCCGCGGGCAAGTGACCGATCACGGCTCGGCCCAAAGCGGCGGAGCTCAGCTCAAGAGAACGCAGTTTTTGATGTAGAGCGCCGGCCCTTGCGACAGCGGCGGGCCGCGTGCCCGCGACGGGAGCACGACGTCATTCAGCGCCGGCTGCCCGGGTTCGGGAACGGGGGCGAGCGTGGCGACCACGGCTGCGCCGTCCGAAAAGTGGCTTCGCAGCTCCAGCGTCGCCGCGGCGACGACCGCTGCTTCGACGCGAGCCCCGCAACAGCCGGGACGCTCCGCGCGAGACTCTTCATCGAGGGTCGCGCCGGGTTCGTTCGAATGCTTGCAGCAGCACGCCGTGTCGACCCTTGCCCCGTTCATGGCGCACCAATAGGTCACGCTGCCCGCGCCGGAGCCGAGCAAGAGAGCGACGGCCACTAGGCCGGCAAGGAGACGATCGATCACGCGACTCAACACCTACCATGCCGAATGGGGTCCTTCCAGGCGCCGCAGCCGCAGGCTTTGCACGCGCGGGGTCGGGCCGTGAGCCGGCGTGCATTCGCTCGTGACCCATGTCTGCCGGGCAAGGGTCTTGACAGTCCGAAATGGACTGGCAGTCTCGAACAGCAAGCGATCTGTGAGGAAATGTCTTTCAAGTCCGTATTCATCGCCATTTTCCTCGGGACCGCCGCGATCGCCGCGGCGTTCCTGGTCAATTCGAAGCGCCCCGAGCTCGAGGTCGGCCACGCGACTCCGCAGCTCGCCGAGGCCACGGGCAAGTGCGCCGCCTGTCACCGCCGAGAGACGAGCGCGGTCGTTCACCAGTTCGAGCGCAGCCGTCACGCGGCCGTCGGCGTCAATTGCCTGGAGTGCCACCGCCCCGCCGAAGGTCAGAAGAGCGTCGAGCACCGAGGCTTCACCCTGGCTCAAAGGATGACCAGCAAAAATTGCGCCGGTTGTCACGCCACCGAGTACGCGCAGTACGCGCGCAGCCGTCACGCCGGGCCGTCCTGGGCGGCCGTCGTCGGCAACGTCGGTTTCAGCGCCGCGCAGGTCTCGCTCGGCGAGAAGCATCACCCGGGAACGATAAAGCGTCCCAAGAACGCGCTCGTCGACCTCGAAGGGCCCGGCGCGCTCGAGAGGGGGTGCGGCAGCTGCCACGCCGTCGGCAAACCGAACGACGACGGTTCGTTCGGCACGTGCACCCACTGCCACTCCCGGCACTCGGCGTCGATACAGCTCGCCCGCCAGCCCGAAACCTGCGGGCAGTGCCACATGGGCCCCGATCACTCGCAGCTCGAGATCTACAACGAGAGCAAGCACGGCGCGTTGTTCAATGCGCAAAAGGACGATTTCAACCTCGCCGCGCCGCCCAAGGCGCTGACGACGCGGGATATGCCGGTGCCGACCTGCGCCACCTGCCACATGAGCGGCCTCGAAGGGCTCGGAGTGACGCACGACGTCGGAACCAGGCTCTCTTGGTACTTGTTCATGCCGGTGAGCGCGAAACGGGCCCACTACGATCAGGGGCAAATCCAGATGAAGGAGGTGTGCAAGAAGTGCCACGCGGCGAGCAGCGTCGAGGTCTTCTACGAGCAAGCCGAAGTCGTGGTCGCGAGCACCAACGAAAAGGTGAAAGCCGCCAACGCCGTCATGGACGAGCTGAAGTCCGAGGGACTCCTCACTCCCGAGCCGTTCGATCAAGAGATCGAATTCTTGGCATTCGATCTCTGGCACTACTACGGGCGCACCGCCAAGCACGGCGCGTTCATGGGAGGGGCCGACTTCGTGCAATGGCACGGCAACTACGAGCTCTTGAAGCTGCGGGTCGAGCTCGACGCCGCGGCACACGAGCTACGCCAGGCCCGCGCGGCTCCGCACGCGGAAGGCACGCCGCCGCCGTGAGCGAAGCCGCGACCAAAGCGCAGCTTCCGAGACTCTCTCCCGCGCTCGCCGTCGAGCTCTTCGCGACGTTCAACCTCGCGTTTCTCGCGCTCGATGTTTTTCTGGCGCACGACGCCAACGACTTCGCCGACGCGCGCGAGTGGGCGCCGGTCGTGTTCAGTGCCGTCGCTCCGCTCTTTCTCGTTTCAGGGTTGGTGCTCGGCATCCGGCGGCCGTGGGGCAAAACGGTTGGCCTGGCCGTCGGCTATGGTTCGGTGCTCGTCGGCGTCATCGGGCTCGTGCTGCACCTGGAGAGTGCGTTCTTTCAACGCCAGACACTGCGGGACCTCGTCTACGCGGCGCCGTTCGTCGCCCCCCTTTCCTACGCCGGGGTGGGGCTCTTGCTCGTGCTCAACCGACTGGAGAGCGATCGCGAGGCGAGCTTCGGCCGCTGGATCGCGCTCTTGGCGATGGGAGGCTTCACGGGCAACTTTCTGTTGTCCTTGCTCGACCATGCCCAGAACGGCTTCTTTTACGCTTCCGAGTGGGTACCCGTCGTAGCCGCTGCCTACGGCGCGAGCTTTCTCTTGCCCGTGGTGCTCGGAGAGCGAGGCTCGGCCTATCTGCGTTTGTGCTCCGGCGTGCTCGCGGTTCAAGCCGCCGTCGGCATCGTCGGGGGCGCGCTCCACGTCGTGGCGAACCTCGACGCCCGCGCCGACTCGCTGTACGAGCGATTCATCTACGGAGCTCCGGCGTTCGCGCCATTGCTCTTCGTCGACCTGGCCCTGCTCGCGGGCATCGGCCTCTGGCAGATTGCGTCGACTCGCGTGGAGCCCGTGCTAGTCTCCCCGCCGTGATCTTCCGCCAGCTCATCGACGCAACGACGTCCACGCTGACGTACCTGTTGGCGGACGAGACGAGCCGCGAGGCGCTGCTCGTCGATTGTGTCTTCGAGCAGCACCTGCGCGATCTCGCGTTGATCCGGGAGCTCGGGCTCACGCTGACCACGACGCTCGAAACGCACGTCCACGCGGATCACGTGACCGGCGCTTGGCTGATGAAACACGCGCTCGGCAGCAAGATCGGCGTCGCCGAGGCGAGCGGCGCCCAGGGCTACGACCTCGGTCTTTCCCACGGCGACGTCGTGAAGGCGGGCGGTCTCCGTCTCGAGGTACGCGCCACGCCGGGCCACACCGCGGGGTGCCTGAGCTTCGTCTTGCCGGAGCGCAGAATGGTTTTCACCGGCGACGCGCTCTTGATCCGGGGCGCCGGCCGTACCGACTTCCAAGAGGGCGACGCGCGCCAGCTATTTCGCTCGGTGCGGGAACAACTCTTCAGTTTGCCGGAGGACTTCACGGTCTATCCCGGCCACGACTATTCCGGTCGCTGTTCGAGCACCATCGCCGAAGAGCGGCGGCACAATCCGCGTCTCGGAGACGGCGTGCGCGAGCAGGACTTCGTCGGCTACATGGAAAACCTGGGGCTGCCGCATCCGAACAAGCTCGACGTCGCCGTGCCGGCGAACCTGGTATGCGGGCGGCCCGAAGATACGACTCTGATTCCGCGGTCGCCGGACTGGGGCCCCGTGATCCGAACCTATGCCGGCGTCTGGCAGGTGGAACCCGAGTGGGTCAGGACGCACACCGACGAGCTCTACGTCATCGACGTGCGCGAGCACGAAGAGGTGAAGGCGAGCCCGATGGGCTCCGTGCCCGGCTCGCGCGTACTGCCGCTCAGCACCCTGCGCGCTCGCGTCGACGAAGTGCCGCGCGATCGTCCCGTCGTCGTCGTGTGCCCGGCCGGCGCGCGCTCGGCCATCGCCGCCACCATTCTGGAGAAAGCCGGAGTCGAGCGCGTCGCGAACGTGCGCGGCGGTTTGCTGGAATGGATCGCGCTCGGCCTGCCGACGGCGGTCGTCCCCGCCGCTGAATGAAGCCTGGCACGGCGTTCCATATCAGCGATGCCCTCGGCCGCAGCAAGTCGAAGTTATGCGGCATGTCGGAAGGGCACCATTGAAGACGGAGCTCTTTCCGATTCTCGGCGCAGTCACGCAGGTACATGTTGATCAACGTTTGGTACGGCATGCCCGTACGTTCACCGAGGCTCTTGAAGTACGCGAGCGTGGGTTCATCGAGACGGATGGTGACCTGCTTCTTCAAGCGTTTGGAGTACGGATTCCTGCGCGCTTTCGAAAAATCGTAGTGCTTTCTCATGTTCGAGTTCCTTCGGTGTAGAGCGCCCGCTCAGACGGATCTGCCTTGCGGGCAGAGATGATCCGAATGACATCGCCACCACGGCGGTAGCAGTGGCAGACCACGAGAGCGCGAAGCGTCGAGCTCAGGCCGAGCAAGACGAAGCGGTCTTCGTCGTCGGAGTTGTGCGGTGGCGCAAACTCTCATGTTCTCACCGAGAATTCCCATACAATATCGCCGTCGATCGGACGTTCTCGAATGTCTCGAGCACCGACGGACGGCAAAGTCTTTCGCCAGAAGTGAATCGCTTTGAGATTGTCGTGGATGGCTCCCAGGTACCAGCGTCCGGGATACCGTTCGATCATAAGCTCCAGTGCGCGACGGGCCGTTCCCGTCCCACGATGGCCATGGACCAGGAAGAACTCTGAAACGATCAGATCGACGTCCTCCGGCATGTACTTGAACGGTTGCAAGGCGACGCACGCGAATCCCGCCGGTACGCCTTTCACGGCGATCACGTGTGCTCGTTGGAAGGGTTGCATCGGATCGGAATCCTTGCGCGAGCCCCGAAGGTTTGCAGGCGGTGTTACATTCGATATCCAGTGCTCGGCGATGTCCG
>DASWGX010000161.1:0-10070 GCA_036393455.1 Polyangiaceae bacterium | reverse complement strand
CAGGGGGCGGGGCTCGACCTCGCCCTCATCGACCTCACGCTGCCCGACGGCGACGGTATGAGCTTGGTTTCACGCCTGCGCGACGTGAGCCCGTTCCACGAAACAATCATCGTCACCGGCAACGCGTCGCTGGAGAGCGCCGTCGCGGCGGTCGGCAAGCGCGCTTTCGCCTATGTGCTCAAGCCTTTCACGCCGCCGGAACTCCTGGCCACCGCCCGGCGTGCGCTAGCGCAGGTCGAATTGTTTCGCGAGCGGGAGCAACTGCGCGCCGATCTCGAGCTCTCCGAGGAGCGCCACCGCGGCATCGTGGAGGCCATTCCCGCGTTCGTCGTGGCGCTGGACAGCAACGGTTGCATCGCGCTGTGGAATCGGGCGCTCGAACAAGCGACGAACTACCGGCGCGACGAAATGCTCGGAAAGCATCTCGAGCTCGGCGACGACCAGAACGACTTTCGCCTCCCGACCAGGAACGGCGGTCACCGCCTCGTGCGCTGGAAACGCGCGGACGTCGTCGATCAACACCACGGCTCAATCAGCTACTACATGGGCCTGGACGTCACCGAAGAGCGCGAGATGCTACGGCGTTCTCTGCGTGCAGAGCGGCTAGCGGCCGTGGGAACGCTGGCGGCCGGGCTCGCTCACGAGGTGAGAAATCCTCTCAACTCGGCGTCGTTGCAGCTTCGAGTGTTGCAGCGTCGCGTCGAGCGCAGGAACGACGACCCGGACGATCTGCTCTCGATCGTCGAAGTGGTCGAAAGCGAGATCCGACGCCTCGATCGCCTCGTGAACGAGTTTCTAGCATTCGCGCGCCCCGCTCCGCTCGAGCTCCGTTCCACGCCCATGAACGAGCTCGTCGCCTCGGTAGTGGAGCTCGTGCGGCCCGAGGCCGGCGCTGCCAGCATAGAAATCGAGGTCGACTTGACGGAACCGACCTCTTACGTCGACGCGGAGCCGGAGCGGCTGCACCAAGTGGTCCTGAACCTGGTGCGCAACGGAATCGAGGCCATGCCGGACGGCGGACGGCTGAGCCTGCGCACCCTACCGGTCGACGCCCACGGCAACCTTGCTCTCGAGGTCATCGACACGGGAGTCGGGTTCAAAGAAGATTCGCCGATTTTCGATGCTTTCTACACGACCAAGGCCACCGGCACGGGTCTCGGCCTGGCCATCGTGTACCGCATCGTCGGCGACCACGGGGGCGTTTTGCGGGCTCGGTCCGACCCCGGGCGCACGTGCTTCACCGTGCTCTTGCCCGCCCGCGCCGGAGGACCCCCTTCGAACAGGGTAGCCCGCGCTCGGACCTGACGCGCAACCGTTGCGCGCCCACCGGCAAACACGCAAGATTTGCGCCGCAAGGCGGCCGAGGTAGGCTTGTTTCAACCAAGAAGCGAGGGCCTGCGAGGGCGCGCCGCTCTGGGCACGGTTTCTGCTTCGCGCCCAAACATGAAGCGCCTGTATTTGGCAGGACTTCGGGGCTAGCTCGCCCCTTCGGAAGAGGCTTGCGTTGAACACTGCAAAAGTTTTGATTGTAGACGACGAGGCAAACGCGCGCGCTGCCCTCGCGGAAATTTTGCGTGAGGAGGGCTACGGCGTCGAGACCGCAGCGGATGGCTTCAAGGCGCTCGGCAAGCTCGAGACCTTCCCCGCCGATCTCGTCCTCACCGACCTGAAGATGCCCGGGATGGACGGCGTAGAGCTCTTGCAAAAGCTCCGCGCGACCGAGGGCGCGCCGGAAGTCGTCGTGATGACGGCCTTCGGAGCCGTCGAAACGGCCGTCTCGGCGATGCGCGAGGGTGCTTTCGACTATCTCACCAAGCCCCTGAACACCGAGGAACTGCTGGTCGTGCTCGAGCGCGCGCACGAACGATCTCGACTGCGACGCGAAACCGCCGAGCTGCGCGAGCAGCTGCGCGACCGCTACCGCTTCGACAATCTCATCGGCTCGTCACCGGAGATGCAGCAGGTGTTCAAGAGCGTGGCGCAAATCGCGCCGAGCCGAGCCACCGTTCTGCTCACGGGCGAATCGGGGACGGGCAAGGAGCTCGTTGCCGCCGCAATTCACCATAACTCGCCGCGTGCGAAGGGGCCGTTCGTGCGCCTGCATTGCGCGGCTCTCGCCGAAACGTTGCTCGAGAGCGAATTGTTCGGCCACGAGCGCGGCGCGTATACGGGCGCCGAGCGACGCCGCGAAGGGCGCTTCGAGCAGGCTCATACCGGAACGCTGTTCCTGGACGAGATCGGTGAAATCTCGGCGTCGATTCAAGTCAAGCTGCTGCGCGCCCTGCAGGAACGCGAGTTCGAGCGCGTCGGTGGGAACCAGACGCTCAAGGTCGACGTGCGCGTCATCGCAGCGACCAACCGGAACCTCAAAGAGCTGGTGGCAGCGGGGAAATTTCGGGAGGACCTGTTTTACCGGCTCAACGTGATCAACATCAAGCTGCCCGCCCTGCGCGAACGAAGATCGGACGTTCCCGCGCTCGCCCAGTACTTCCTGCGTAGGTTCGCGACGGAGAACGGAAAATCGGTCGAACAGTTCAGCGATGCGACGCTGAACTTGCTGACTCGGTACGACTGGCCCGGCAACGTTCGCGAGCTCGAGAACGTAATCGAACGCGCCGTCGTCTTGACCGACGCCTCCACGCTCGAGCCGCAGCACCTGCCACCGGACCTCGGCGTCGTTTCGACGCGCTCCGCCGCGCCTCCAATTCCGGGTTCGACCATGGCCGAAATCGAGCGCTACGCGATCCTCCAAACGGTCGAAGCCGCCGGCGGATCGACGACCAAAGCCGCCCAAATGCTCGGCATCAGCGTGCGGAAGGTGCAGTACAAGTTGCAGGAGTACGGCGCTTCGCCGAAGAGCCCCGTGCCTGCCGTCCAGCAGGAGCAAGATGGGCGACACGCTTCGCGCAACTGACGCCGACGACCAGAGCGCCGCATTCCGCCGCGGGCTGGAATCGGCGCTCGGCGCGTTCCTGGAGCAGCCGCGCATCGAAGCAATCAAACCCTTCGGCACCGACGTTGGCTCGGATGATTCGATCGCCAAGGTCACCGGCTACGGCAAGCCAATCCTGATACGCGCGCGGGACGTCCACGGCCACGAACACGCGTTCGTCTTCCACACCGCGCGCGCCGATCGCTTCGGGCATGATCGCCGTGCGGACCGCGCCGCGGAGATGCTGCTCGGCTACGACACGTTTTCGAGCATTCCCCGGCACGCGCCGGCGGTCGACGTCGGAGCCGTCACGAAGTCAGGCTCGCTCATCTCGCTGCGCGACGGGACGGAGTTCTATCTCCTCACCGGTTACGTGCCCGGCCGGGTGTACGCCGAGGAAATGCGCGCCCTCGCACAACGGAAGGAGCTTCGAGACGGCGACGTCGAACGCTGCCGCGCCCTGGCTGACTATCTCGTCGATCTGCATCGTGAGCCGCTCGAAGCCCGCGGTGCGTACGAACGCGCGGTCCGTGACTTGGTCGGTAGTGGCGAGGGCATCTTCGGCATTCTGGACAGTTACCCCGCCGACACTCCGGGGATCACCGAGGGCGAGCTCCGGGCGATCGAAAGGAGCTGTGTCGATTTCCGCTGGAGGCTGCGAAGCCGTGCCGGCCGGCTGCGCCGCATCCACGGCGATTTTCACCCCTTCAACATTCTCTTCGACGAAAGCTCCGCGCTGCACCTGCTCGACGCGAGCCGCGGTTCGCTCGGAGAGCCTGCGGACGACGTCGCTTGCCTTGCGATAAATTACGTGTTCTTCGCGCTCTGTCACCCCGGCTCGTGGCATGGTTGCTTCGAACGACTCTGGTTCGATTTTTGGCGTCGCTACTTGGAGAAGAGCGGTGACGACGGCTTGCTGGCGGTCACGGCCCCTTTCTTCGCCTGGCGTGCCCTCGTCCTTTCGAGCCCGGCTTGGTACTCCGGTCTGCCCGCGCCGGCGCGCACGCGACTCTTGGGGTTGTGCCGGCACGCGCTGACGCTCGAGAGGTTCGATCCCGGTCTTGCTCAAGGCTTGTTCCCGTGACGCAAACCGGCACCGGCAGCGTCGTGTGGATCACCGGGCGTCCTTCCGCCGGCAAGTCGACGCTCGCGCAGCGGCTGCACCAGGCGCTCCGCGAGCGTGGCGTTCCTTGTTGCGTCCTCGACGGCGACGCGGTTCGCGCGGCGCTGGTGCCTTCGCCCGGCTACGGCAGCGACGAGCGCCGCAGCTTCTACGCATCGCTGGCACAGATCGCGGCCCTGCTCGCCAAGCAGAATCTGATCGTGCTCGTGCCCGCCACCGCCCACTCGAGGAGCTACCGCGAGCACGCAAGGAGCGTGAGCCCGCGCTACGTCGAAGTATACGTCGACGTTTCGCCCGAGGACGCGGTCGAACGAGACGGCAAGGGCCTCTACCGGGCCGCGCGGCAAGGCAGCGTACGGGGGCTGCCCGGCGCCGACGCGGTGTACGAAGAGCCGCTCAGTCCCGACGTGGTCGCCAGCGGGGGCTACGACGCCGCGGCCATCGCGCGCGTATTGGGGCTCGTCGGATCGGCGCCATGACCACCGCCCCTGGGCCGGTCGGAAACAACGCCCCGCGCCAGTGCCCGGCGTGGGCGTCTTTCGCGGTCGAGGAGGCAGCGACGAGGCTCCACGCGGATCCGGAGAGCGGTCTCGGCTCAGCGGAAGCGCGCTCGCGCCTGCGAAGCTCGGGACCCAACCGCTTGCCCGAGGCGGAACCGCCCGGCCTCGCAATGCAGCTCCTGCGTCAGTTCAAGGACGTCACAGTGCTCGCGTTGCTCGCGGCGGCGATCGTCGCCGCGCTGATGGCTAGCTTCGAAGATGCCACGACCGATCCCCTGATGCGCTACCGCGACAGCATCGCGATCGCCGTCATCGTCGTCTTGAACGCGCTGATCGGTCTCCTGCAGGAGCGCAAAGCCGAACGGTCGCTCAACGCGCTCCGAAAGCTCGCGCCTCAAACGGCCCGCGTCGTGCGCGACGGCCAAGAGACCACCATCGTGGCGGAGCGACTGGTGCCGGGCGACACGGTGGCGCTGCGCCAGGGCGACCGCGTTCCGGCCGATCTGCGCTTGTCGCTGGCGTTCGACCTCGAAGTGGCGGAGGCCACCCTCACCGGGGAGTCACTGCCGGTAAAAAAGGACAGCGTCCAGGCGCTGACGCCGGAGCCCCCGCTTGCCGAGCGGCGCAACATGGCGTTCACCGGAACCCACGTGACGCGCGGACACGGGCGCGGGCTGGTCGTCGCAACCGGCGAGCGCACCGAGCTTGGGGCCATTGCCGGCATGCTGCAAACCGTCAAGTCGCCGGACACGCCCCTCCAGCGGCGTTTACGGCGCTTCGGCGTAGCGGTGGTGGTCGGGTGCGTCGCGCTCGGCATCGTCGTCTTCGCGGTTCTCTGGTGGCAGGGGTTGGCGACGCCGCGCTTCGTCGTCTTGACCGCCGTCAGCTTGGCCGTGGCAGTGATCCCCGAAGGGTTGCCCGCAATCACCACCATCGTACTGGCCCTCGGTGTGCAGCGCATGGCCAGAAAGAAGGCATTGATTCGCCGTCTCGCAGCGGTCGAAACCCTCGGCACCGCTCAAATCATCTGCACCGACAAGACGGGCACGATCACCCAGAACAGGATGCAGGTTCGGAAGCTGTGGGTGGCGGACAAGGTTCTCGACGTCGGCTCCGACGGCACGACGCTCCGCTTGACCGACGCGGGCGGCAACGTCGTGCCTCCCGACGCCCAACTGAAACGCCTGCTGTCCGCGTGCGTTCACGCTCCGGCGCTCGAGGACCCGACCGATCGAGCCTTGCGCGATCTCTACGGGAGCGCAAAAAAGGCGATGGACCTTGGTCGACACGAGCCGGCCGCGCACGTCTTGCCCTTCGATCCGAATCGACGCCTCGCGACCGTACTCGTGCGCGACGGCGATTCGTGGCTTTCGTACACGCACGGGGCGCCCGAGGCCGTGCTCGCTTGCGTGCACGGAGACCCCGAGCAAGCCGGAGCAGAGACGGTCGAGCGCGCGCTCGCCGCCGTCGATGAGCTTACGACGCTGGGTCTTCGAGTGCTCGCGCTCGCCGGCCGACGCTTGCCCGCCGACGTACGAGTCGACCAGCGCCCAGAAGACCTCGCCGGGCGCGTGGAGCACGAGCTCACCCTGTTCGGCCTGGTCGGCCTTGCGGATCCGCCCCGCCCCGAAGCCCGCGCCGCGCTCGAAAGAGCGCGCCGCGCCGGGCTCAGAACCATCGTCATTACGGGAGATCATCCGCGTACCGCACAGGCGATCGCGCAAGAGCTCGGCCTTTTGGCGGACGGCGGGGAGGTGGTGGCCGGCAGCGAGCTCGAGGGCATCTTGCACGCTAGCGCGGGCGGACGAGCCGCACGCGTCGCGGTGGTGGCCCGGGCGACCGCCGCCGACAAGCTCGCGCTGGTGAGCGCGCTGACGGAGCAGGGAAACGTCGTCGCGATGACCGGCGACGGTGTCAACGATGCTCCCGCGATCAAGGCCGCCAGCATCGGAGTCGCGATGGGACGCGAGGCCACCGACGTCACGCGGGAAGCCGCAGACATGGTGATCCAGGACGGCGACTACTCGACCATCGTCGCAGCCATCGAAGAAGGACGCGTCATCTACGGAAACATCAAGCGCTTCATCGTATTCCTCTTCGCGGCCAACGCCGGCCTGGTCGTGGCCGTGTTCGCCTCGGCGCTTCTTGGCTGGCCTCCCCTGCTCACGCCCACGCAGATCCTCTGGATCAATCTGATCACCAACGGCTTGCCCGCGCTCGCCCTGGGCATGGAACCGGTCCACGGCGATCCGATGCAGAGCGGCCCGCGCCGCCCCGACGAACCGCTCCTTTTGCCCCGGGAGCTCGCCGCGATCGCCGGTTACGGCCTCGTGATGGGCCTCGCGGGCCTGTGGGTATTCGGGCGCTATTTCGCAGGGCCGAGCTCGCTTCCCCTGGCTCGGACCATGGCGTTCACGGTCCTGGCGCTCGCTCCGCTGTTCCACGCGCTGAGCGCGCGCTCCACGACCGAGAGCCTCTGGTCCCTCGGCCCCTTGACCAATCTCCGTCTCGTCGGCGCCTTCGGCGTCGCGCTCTCGCTGCAGGGCCTGGCCGTCTACTTGACACCCGCACACCGCGTGTTCGAAACCGTGCCGCTCGGGCCACGCGAGCTTTTGACGGCCCTCTCGGCCGCAGCGGCCATCTTTTTCGTCGGCGAGATTTTCAAGAAGCTACGCCGTTTCCTAGCTGCCGCGCGCAAGACGACGTCGGCATTCGAACAAGGAGGTCCCGCATGACCACGACACCGAGCATCAACAAGATCCTGGTTCCCGTCGACTTCTCGCCGTGTTCGGAAGCTGCGCTGAACTACGCCTGCTTCATCGCCGGCAGGTTCGGAGCCAAGGTTCACCTCTTGCACGTGTGGGAAGCGCCCGCCTTCCTTCCGCCGGAAACCATCGTCGGTTCGCCGGAAACCGGACGGACGCTCGCGGCGCTGGCGCACCAGCAGGCCTTCGAGTTGATCACCGACATGGCGCGTTCCGCCAGGGATCGCGGCTTCGAGATCGCCGGCCAGGACGTCGCCTTCGGGGCTCCGGCACGAACCATCGTGGGCCACGCCGAAGAGAACGGTCATGACTTGATAGTGATGGGGACTCACGGCAGGACCGGGCTCATGCACGTACTGCTCGGCAGCGTCGCCGAAAAGGTCGTGAACTTCGCGAAGTGCCCGGTCTTGACCGTGCGCGAACCAGCCGGCGAATAGCGCAAGAGAAAACGAGCGGTCGGCCGCCGCGGCGACCCGACGTGCCCGACACCGGGCGCGCACGCCGTGCTACTAAACGCCCAGAGACCTTGCTAGACCCAATCGTCCAGACGATCCTCGAACGCTGGAGCTCACTCAGGATCGCAGACGCGCTCGACATACTGGTCGTGGCGATCCTGACTTATGCCTCCATCTCGTGGCTCAGACGCGCACGGTCGCGCTTCGTGTTTGCGGGCCTGGGCGGCATGGTGGGGCTCTATTTTTTGGCGCGGCTCCTGGAGATGTATCTCACGCTGTTCATCTTCCAGGCCGTACTGACGGTAGCGGTCGTCGCGCTGGTCATCATCTTCCAGGAGGACATCCGGCGAGGCTTCGAGCGCTTGGCCGCGGGCACCCGGCTCGGGGGGGCGCCCAAGACCTTGCCTCCGAGCGAACGCACCATCGACGTCGTCGCGCGCGTCGCGCTCCGTCTCGCCGCGCAGCACCTCGGCGCGTTGATCGTCTTCAAGGGGCGCGAACCGCTCGAACGGCATCTGTCCGGAGGGTTTCCGCTCGAGGGTCGCCTCAGCGACACGCTGCTCTACAGCATCTTCGACCCGAGCTCGCCGGGACACGACGGCGCGGTCGTGATCGACCGTAGCATCGTCGATCGCTTCGGCGTCCACCTGCCGCTGTCTCTCTCGCCGGACAACCCCGTGAGCGGCACCCGTCATTCGGCGGCGCTGGGCCTCTCGGAGCGTAGCGATGCGCTGGTCGTCGTGATCTCCGAGGAGCGAGGCGCCATCAGCGTTGCCGAGCGCGGCGTGCTCGCGGAAGTGAACGCTTCCGGTCTGCGGCAGCGTCTGACCGAGTTCTCCAAACTGTTCGACGACGACGCGACGGCGAGCCGCGCAGGAGCGCAGCGGCGCCTGGGTCTCAAGGTACTCAGCGTGGCCCTCGCCGTTGCCGGGTGGGCGGTGCTGACGCGCTACGAAGCCGAGACGGTCTCGCGCAGCTTCGCCGTGCCGGTCGCCTACCGCAACGCGCAGAGTCACTGGCTGCTCGAAGATCCCGAGCCGGACCAGGTGCGCGTGACGCTCCACGGGTCGATCCGGGCATTCCAGAGCATCGATCCCAGCACCCTGACCGCGACGCTAGACGTGCGCTCGGTTCGCGAAGGCGCGCAACCCATGACGGTCGACGCCACCGTTTTGAACGTCCCCGGAGACCTTTCGATCCAGCATATCGAGCCGCGGACGGTACGCGTGGAAGCTTACCGCGCCGAAGAGGTAGCGCTTCCGGTACGAGCGCGCACTTCGGGCCGCATGCCGGCCGGTCTCAGGCTGAAGGCACTCGAGGCGGATCCTCCCAGAGTGAGCGTTTTGGTATCACGCGCCAAGCGCCCGCATCATCCTTCCCTTTCGACCGAACCCGTGGATCTGTCCTCGCTGCGCGCCACGACTACGGTCTCGCGGCGTGTCCTTTTGCCACCCGGCGTCCACACCCCCGATTCGCGGCCCGTGGAGGTTAACGTCACGGCCGTAGTCACCGAGGGTGGGTCAGCCGAGCCCTAGCCGCCATAGCTGACGCTGGACGCGAGCTAGGGTTCTCGTATCCTGGTTCGAGTGTCGTCCTCGCCCCCTGCCGTCGCCACCTATAGACTTCAGTTGCGCCCGGACTTCGGGTTCTCCGACGCGACCGCGCTGCTCGACTATCTCGCCGAGCTCGGCGTCAGCCACGTCTTCCTATCGCCCTACCTTCAGGCCGCGCCGGGCAGCACCCACGGCTACGACGTGGTCGATCATTCCAGCGTGAACCAGGAGCTCGGCGGGCGCGCCGCGCACGCGGCGATGTGCGCTGAGATCCGCAAGCACGGCCTCTACCAGATGATCGACGTCGTGCCGAATCACATGTCGATTGCCGCGCGGCAGAACCGCTGGTGGTGGGACATTCTGGAGAACGGCCGAGTGAGCGTGTTCGCGCGTTTTTTCGACGTGGATTGGAGAGGCCCCTACGACTGGCAAAAGGACAAGGTCTTGTTGCCCATCCTGCGTGATCATTACGGGCGCGTGCTCGAATCACGCGAGATACGCCTGGTGCGCCACGACGGAGACTTCTACGTACGCGTCGCCGCCCGCGAGCTGCCGCTCGCACCGGTGTCGCTGCCCGCCGTGCTGCGGCACGCGCTCGGGCTTTCGCCTCACGACGAGCTCGGCTTTCTCGCCGACGCGCTCGCGGACCTGCCGCCGGGAACGGCCGGAGACGCCGAGGGACTGGAACGACGGCACCGGGACAAGAAGGTGATTGGGCGGCGGCTGCGCGATCTGTTTTCGG
>DASWGX010000160.1:0-6705 GCA_036393455.1 Polyangiaceae bacterium | reverse complement strand
GCCATGAGCGAGACGTATTCGCTGTAGCGAAACTTGTACTTCGTCTTGAGGTAGTAGGCACGCGCCGCGGCACCGAGGCGAAAGGGCAAGAGGCGACCGTAGAACACGGTCACCGCGGACAGGCCGAGCCACTCCACGGCCGGCAGCCGCAAGCCGAACATTCGTACGACCAGATCGAACCGCCACGCATTGACGACGGCCACGGCAAGCTTGGAGGCGAGCATGACGCACAGCGCGAACGCCCCGACGCCGAAGATCGGCGCCACCCATTCCCATTTCTCACGGATGAACCAGATCGCTCCTGCGACAACGAGGCAGAGCAGCACGACTCTGAGTACGCGCTTGGTGCGCTCCGCCTTCAGCATGTTCGATCGAGCTCGCGCGCCGCCCGGGCGTCGTCGGTGAGCCGGCCGGCGCAAGTCACCGGGCAAGATTGCTTTGCCCCTGGCGGAAATCAATGGCGGAATTCGAGCGCTCCGGCGGGCCGGCGAACGAGCCCGTTGAACCCCGACGCTCGCGTACTAAGCCTCACCTCCAAGGAGCCCTCACCTCGACCGAGCTCGTCATGTATCCCGAAAGCGAGAAAACGCCTTGGTGAGCGGGGGCCCCCTATTCATCGTTGGAATGTCCCGGAGCGGCACGCAGCTCTTGCGAGAATTGCTGAACCGGCACCCCGGCATTGCCATTCCGCGCAAAGAGACGCATTTCATCCCGCTCTTGCTGCGTCGCTTCGTACGCCGCTACGGAGAGGACGAACGACGCCAGGCGTTTCGCATCGTTCGCGGCAGCGATTTCTACGAAGACTTGCGCCTGGCGGGCCACGCACCCGACGACAACGAGCTCCGCGAGCTCATGGCGGCAGCGGACGTTCGGCAAGCCGTCGAACGGCTGATGCGGCGATGCGCCGTCTCGGAAGGCAAGCAGGCGGGGTGGCTCTGGGGGGACAAGACGCCCAACAACATGGTTCACCTTCCTTTGCTCGCCCAGGCGTTCCCTCGCGCCCGCATGCTGCACATCATTCGCGACCCACGCGACCGCGCCGCTTCGGCGCGGCGCGTTTGGGGCGCCGACCCACTGCTGTCCGCCGAGCTCTGGGCGCGCAAAGTAGCGACCGCGCGACGCGACGGCATGACCCTCGGCGAGCGCTATCGCGAGCTCCGCTACGAAGAGCTGGTCGCCGACGTCGAGCGCCGCATGCGGAAGGTGTGCGAATGGCTCGAGCTGGAGTTCGACGCCGGCGTCACGCGGCTCGAGCGGCCGCCGGACAAGTACGCGCCGCGTGCCGAGGCCTCCGGAAGGATATCGGCGTCGCGAACCGCGCACCGCAAAGACGAGCTCGCTCCAGCCGAAGTGCGCCGCATCGAGGAGATCGTCGCGCCGGTCGCCATAGAGCTCGGCTACCTGCCACGCGACTCCGCTGCTCGGCATCGCGGGGTCACGTTTGGCGAAAGGCTTTTTCGCGTCGGCGTGGACCGCGGGCGCAAGGCCGGATTTTTTCTGCGGCGCTGGGGACTCCGAGGGGCCGTGCGTCACATCGCGCGCCGCGCTTTTTTGTACCGGCTCGGAACCGACTGAAACCTGGTCGTTTCGTGACTTAGTCCGCTTCGCCTGCTTCGCCGTTCGGACCGGGCGCTTGCTCCTCCACGTCGATACGTTTCGGCCGTGCGCCCGGCGCGTGAGTTGCCGCGGCGTTTCGAGTCTGGCTCCGCGACGGGTGCGGCCGCGAAGCGTTCGAGAAGAGCGCACGTTCACTCTGGCCGGCGCGTGTGATAACGAGATGACGGGTGTCGATGGCTTCGCGGGCAGACTTGAATCAGCGCATCGCGGACGCGCGGCGGCAATTGATGAATCTCTCGGGGGTGATCGGCGTCGGCTACGGCTACAAGGAAGAACGCGGAGAGGCGACGAAGAAGCTTTCGCTCCGGGTCTACGTGCGCGAGAAGAAGCCGAGCGAAACGCTCGACCCGCGCGACGTGGTTCCGAAAGAGATCAACGGGCTGCGCACGGACGTCGTCTTGCCCATCCGCGTGCGCCCGGCGCAATGTCGAGACACGGAGCACCATGGCGCGATGATCGGGGGCATCCGCATCACGAATTCGAGGCAGTATCTGGCCGACCCCGGCGAGGTCGAGCCGACGGTCGGCAGCGGAACACTCGGCTGCATCTGTACGCTCAACGACGTCGGCGGCCGCGACAACGTGGGGTTCTTCACGTGCAACCACGTCCTCGGCGACGCGGGAGGCGCCAACGGCAACACGGTGTACCAGCCGGACATCGGCGGGGAGCGGCCGCCGAATCGCTTTCCGATCGGCCGAATCCACAACGTCGGACACCGGGGTGAACACCACTTCGCTTACCCGGAGGACCGGGAAGCAGAAGCGCTCGACTACTACATCGACTGCGCTACCGCGAAGATCAACACCAAGTTTTCGAGCTTTTGCGACACGAACTGCGGCGTGAAGTTCGATACACGCATCCGGTCGCTCGACCTCGGCGGCTCGAGCGCCGTCGCCGGTTTTCAGCGGCTCGGCCCCGACGACGTGGTCGAGGGCGAGGACTACCTGCTGTACAAGGTAGGCGCCTCGACGGGCCTGACCATCGGCCACGTGCGCGACGTGATCGGTACGGTCGAAGATCCGCATACGGGCGAGATGCATCGCCACGTCCTCGTCATGCAGTACCACGGGCCGAACTGCGGCGGCGCCTTACGAACGGCGACCGGCGGTGACTCCGGCAGTGCCGTCCTGAACGAGGATCGCATGGTGGTGGGGATTCTTCACGCTACCGAAGACATCCTCGAGGTCAACGCGATCATCGGCCACATCCACCCGATCATGGATCGCTTGAACGCGACGGTACGCAGCACGGGCTCGGGACCGGCGGCGGCGGGAGGCGGCACCCTGTCCGTCCGCGGCGGCGTCGTGTTGCCGCCAACGCCGACGCGCGAGCGCGCGGCGGCGCTCCGGGAGCGCATCCTGTTCTCGCGCAAGGGGAAGGATCTCTATCGCTTGGTCGACCGCCACCGCGAGGAGGTGCTCCACCTGGTGAACCACGCCCGGCCGGTCACGGTGGCCTGGCATAGAAACCGCGGCCCGGACTTTCTCGCTCACGCGGGCGAGGCCGCCCGCGACACGCTGTACCGCGTTCCCGGCGAGGTTCAGGGAGTCGAGCGCGGTGCCGCGCTCGAGCGTGTCCTCGACGCGCTCGAGCGCCACGGCAGCGCCGACCTCAGGCGAGACATCGAGGAACAGCGACACTACCTTGACTACCTTGCGCGTGAGGTCGACGACGTCGAGCAGCTGGCCAAGCTGCTGCTTCCGGTACCCAGCGCCAAAGCAGGTTGACCGGAACGCCATGGACATCGACCAGGAAGACACCACACACCACCCGGTTCTATCGTCGGGAGTCACGGTCACGAACTTGCGCGGCGTGCTCGAGGGCGTCGCCGGCCCGGCGCCGACCGGCCTCGGAACCCTGGGCTTCTTCGGCGCAGAGCGCGGCGCGGCAGGCGCGCCCGTGCTCGTGTCGAGCCGTCACGTGCTCTTTGCCTACGGCGCACGCCCGACAGAGCCGGTGTACCAGCCGGAGTTTTCCAGGCGCGGCGACAGCTACGAGTTCCAGAGCGATTCCCTCTACCCGATTGCGACGCTCTGCCACGAGGGGCTCGAAGGGCATCACCGCTACCGCTACGCGGGCGAGGTCGAGGACGACTACTTCGTCGATTGCGCCGCGGCGCGGCTCGACGAGAAGTACCGAGCCCGTTTTCGGCCGGCATTGCCCGAGCCCGGTATCGGAGGAAAGACGCGCATCGCCCGCACGCGCCGAGTCGTCGGCGCCGACCGCGACGTCCGCGTCTACAAGTGGGGGCGGAAGACGGGGCTGACCTCGGGGCGGCTCCTCGACGTCAAGGCAACGGTGACGGGGCCCGGCGGCGTCGAGCGCCGCAACGTCATCGTCGTGAAGAACGACGAGAGCGCGTGCTTCGCCGATGACGGCGATTCGGGAGCCTTGCTCGTGAACGGCCGCGCCGAACCCGTGGGTTTGGTTTGGGGCAAGAGCGAAACGGAGCCGTCGATCGCGTTCGCTTGCCACATTCACCCGGTGCTCGACTGTCTGGGCTTGAGCTTGCTGACGCACGCGCCGTCGCGCCGGCGGCTGGCGACGGCGCACCCGCACGGCGCGCTCACGGCCGACGCGCTGCTTGCCCGAGAGCCGGCGCCGACGAGGCCATCGTGAACGCGTCCGAGGAAGAAGAGCGTCGCCTGCGCGCCGAGCGCGAGCTCAAGAAGATCCCCGGCGTGGTCGGCGTGGGCGTCGGCCTCAAGGTGAAGGGCAGTGAACTCACGACGGTGCGCTCGCTGCGCGTGTTCGTGGAAAAGAAGCGTCCGCCCGAGGCCGTGCCCGCCGAAGAGCGCATTCCGAGCGTCGTCGAAGGGCTCCCGACGGACGTCGCCGAAGTCGGGTTCATGAACTTCTGCAGCGAAGACATCAGCGAGCACGATCCGCTGATTTCGGGAATCACGCTGGCAACTGCCATACCCGATCCGCTCGGCGGCCACCGTTTCGCCCGGGGCGGTACGCTGGGGTTCTTCGCGACGGCGCCCGGCGAAGACCCGGAGCGGTACATGCTGATGGTCTCGAACCATCACGTTTTGTTTGCCGGCGGCGCCGTGCAAGGAGACCGCGTCTATCAGCCGGGGATGAACCCCGATCCCACGTTCGCTCCCCTGCTCATCAGGTGGATCGTCGACACCGGATCGCGCAACGTCGTAGCTCGCCTCGAAGACGGCTTTCTCGGCAACCACTCGTTCACCCAGCCGAACGGAGCGCTGGACAACGTCGGCATCGACTGCGCTAGCGCGAAGCTCGATATTCGATTTTCCGGCACTTGCTGCCGCACCAACCAGGGCGTGAGCGTTCGCAACGCATTCCGCTCGCCGCAGAGCAACGGCGTCCAGGCAGTCGCAGCCGTCGCGGCCATTACCAGTGGAAACCCCACCAGCGGCCCCCTGGTCTACTTCGTCGGTCGCAGCAACGAAGCGCGGGAAGGGCGGGTGGAGAACGCCCTCTATTCGGCGACACTGCCGGATCCACGTAACCCGGGGGCGACGGTGACACTCGACAAGGTGATGTTGATTCGAACCACGACGCCCAGCACGACGCCGGGCGCGACGGCGTTCGTGGCGGACGGCGATTCCGGTGCCGCCCTTCTCGACGCCCAGGGTCGATTGGTCGGGCTGGTGTTCGGCGGCGACGGCGGCGACTACGGCCTGGCCTGCCACGTCCACCCGGTGCTCGATCGTCTCGGGCAGCAGCACGGCGGGGCGCTCGCGCCCATCACGGCCGCGCACCCCGCCGTGGGGCCCGCGGCCCGCGCTCGCTCCGACGCCCCCGGCAGCATGGAAACGCCGAACCACGTACGCGAGCTCCGGCTCAAGCTGCTTCACACGGAGCTCGGAAAGAGCGTGCTCGATCTCGTGGAACGGCACGAGGAAGAAGTCGGCGCCCTCATCAAACACGAACGGGCGGTTACGGTGGCATGGCACCGCTCTCGAGGTCCGGCGTTCTTGAATCGGCTGCTCGCCAACGCGCGCGACCCGGCCACGCCCATTCCCGATGTCATCGAGGGCGTCACGCGAGCGGAGTTCCTGCGTTCGCTCGATGCCGCTTTGCGCGAGCACGGGAGCCCGGCGCTGCAGCGAGATCTCGAACTTCACGCCGAAACCCTGCATGCCATGGAGCCACGGTTCGAAAGCTTGCACGCCGTGGCCGACGAGCTCGTCGCCACCGAGCCGAAGCGAGAGGACACGCGCGCCTCCGCCTAGCGCGAGCGCGACGGGACCAGGAAAATGGCGGACGCCGGCGGCACTCTCCAGACACTGCTCGGCTGGGTTTCCGACGCGATCGAGCCGCTCGAACGCGACATGGTGCCCGGCGGCCGCGCGCGCGCCGTCTTCTTCCAGCTCGGTATCGAAGTGAGCGCGGCGCAGGAAGCCGCGCTCGCCACGCCGATCCAGGCTCTCTCGAGCGGAACGCGGGACCTCTTGCAGTTGAGCCGCGAGCTCGTCAGCGCCATCGAAGCGGACAACACCGACGAGATTTTCGCCAAGGTCGCGGGCGTCATCGAGAACGTCATCAAAATCGTCGAAGCGATCGTCGCTCTCAAGGCCGCGATCGATTCGCTCGGCGGAGTGCCGCAGGAAGTCGTCGACGCCGTTCCCGAGCGGCTCTTCAATTTGCTTTTGGTCCGTTACCTCGACCCGCTGCGCGGCGTGAACGAGTTGCTCGAGATCCTCGGCATCCTGGAGCGCGAGTGGTTCAACGACGATCCCGAGAACCCGGAAGCCGTTCCGTTCGCGATCTCGACGTTCCGTTTCGATCGCATCGGCCAGTGGTTCCAGTCGCCCGGCGACGTCATGCTCGACCTCTACGGCTGGAACGATCCGAGCTTCGACGGCGTGCTCCTGCTCAGGCGCATCGCGGCGTTCTTTGCGCGTCTGAACGCGCCGGTCTTCCTGGACGAAGAGTCGGACCCGCCGCGGCTCGATCTCGTGCTCTTCGATCTCACGCCGAAGACGGACATCGACCCGAAGGGGCTGGCTCTCACCGTTCGTTCGAGCCTGTCCACGGGGCTCGTCGAGTTCGCCGCGGACGAGTGGAAGGTCCAGCTCAAGCTCGATCTCGAGCTGCCCTTCACGACGGGCA
>DASWGX010000159.1:0-1862 GCA_036393455.1 Polyangiaceae bacterium | reverse complement strand
GTAGTCGAGCAGGCCGTCGATGGTCCTTTGCAGCAAGCGGCAGGCGTTGCGGATGTCGCGCATGCTCGCGCTGGCCTCGTCGCGCGTGAGCTCGCCCTGGCACTGTGCCAGAAGCTCGGCGTGGTAGACGATACCGGACAGTGGGGCGCGCAGGTCGTGCGCCACCGAGGCTACCAGCTTGCCGGTGCTCTCGAGACGCTGGCGGTGCAGACTGCGCAGAAGTTGTCTCCGCTTGTCGCTGACCTCCCGCACCAGAAGGAAGGTATGGCGGTCGCCGAGCGGGTAGCGCGTACAACCGAGGCACGCCTTGAGCTCCGGAGCCGGGGCCCAATCGGCGGCCTCGCCGGTGGGTATGGTGGCAAGTTTCTTCCAGAGCGATTCGGGCAGCGGAAAAGGCACGGATCGAGCGTCGATGCCCAGCCTCGTCAATAGCTGTTTGGCTTCGGGAGTCATGCCCACGGCGGTCCCGTCGAGCTCGCAGACCACGACGGCCGCCCCCATCGCCGTCAGCTCGAGCCGCGCGCCGTCCCACGCGGGGGCGTGCGACAGCCTGGCCTTGTCTGCGTTCATTGCCATGAGTGTCTCGGGCGGCGTCGTAAGCAAGTCGCGATCCACGAGGCTTCGGCGGGGATTCGAGAATCGTTGTAGGCGGCGCGCCTCACTCCCGCGCCTGCCGAGAAGTTGCTGCTTTCGCCCACGTGAGCACGGACTTTCGAGCGTACAGCGCCGTTCGGGTTGGGACGAATACGAAGCCTCGGGCAGATGGGGAGCGCGTGGCCCTGGCGGATTTCGTCACTCGTGGCGGATGTCGCGGCCGTCAGCGCACGCGGTAGCGCTTGAGCTTGTCCCTGAGCGTGGAGCGGGGGATACCGAGTTTGCGCGCGGCGAGGCTGAGATTGCCATCGCTTGCCTCGAACGCCTCGAGAATGGCCTGGCGTTCGAGATCGCGCAGCGTGCCGCTCGGCGGCACCGACACGGTTTCGCTTCGCGGGTAATCGCCGGACTGACGCTTCAGCTGCGCCGCCGTGGACTGCGAACGCTCGCGCAGGGCGGTCTTGACGTCCGTAGCGTCGATGATGGGACCCCGACTGAGCATTGCAGCGTGCTCCACGACGGAGCGCAGCTCGCGCACGTTGCCGGGCCAGTCGTAAGCGCGCAGTAGCTCGGCGGCGCTCAGCGCGAGCTTGGTCGGGGCGCCCGGGTACCTTTCGGAGAAGCTCGCCAAGAAGCGAGCCACCAGCACGCCGATGTCCGCGGGACGGTCGCGCAGCGGCGGGGTCACGATGGTGAAGCCCGCCAAGCGAAAGTAAAGGTCCGAGCGCAGCATCGTGAGCTCTTCGTCCAGGGCGCGGTTCGTCGCGCTGATGACGCGACCGCGAAAGTCGAGATCGGAGGCGCCGCCCAGGCGCCGAAAGCGCTTGGTCTCCAGCACGCGCAAAAGCTTCGGTTGTAGGTGCGGCGGAAGTTCTCCCACCTCGTCCAAAAGGACGGTTCCGCCGGCCGCCTCTTCGAGCAACCCGGCGCGGCTCGAGCGGGCCCCCGTGAAAGCGCCCGCCGTGTGACCGAAGAGCTCGCTCTCGAACAGCGGCTCGGGAATCGCCGCGCAATTTATCGCGATGTTCGGCTGCTCGGGACACGATAGGTGGTGAATCGCCTCGGCGACCAGCTCCTTGCCGGTGCCGGTTTCCCCCAGGATCAGGACCGAAATATCGTTGAAACGCGCGACACTGCGCACTTGGTCGCGCACCCGCTGCATTTCCGAAGACTCCCCGAGGATCGTGTTTTCGAGACTCCAGGCACCGGAGGTTCTGCCGCGCGGCGTTAGCGGCGGCGGGATCGGGGCGGGCTCCGTGCACTCGGTC
>DASWGX010000158.1:0-7925 GCA_036393455.1 Polyangiaceae bacterium | reverse complement strand
AGGCAGAGTCTAGACGCCGCGGACCGCCGGCAGCAACGACTAGCCCGGGCGCCGCGTGACCCAAGCGGCTCCCCAGAGCACGCCGCCGAGGAAGCAGAGCCCCGCGATCCAACTGGGGCTAACCGGCCCGAAGGACAACCTGGTGCCGGCAACGGCCGCGTACATTTGGTCGACGAAGGTGAGGACGATGCTGAATGCAACGAGCGTCGCGGCCGGCGCCGCGCGCACGAGCCAGCGCTCGTCGTCACGGATCGACTCGAAGCGCACTCTCGCTTCGGCGCGCGCCGCTTCGAGCTTTTCCGTCCACGCGGGCGGCGAGGCGCTCAGCGGCGTCGAAGGAACCCGGGACGTCCGTGCGGGATCGCTTGGTCGCACATCGGTCGACCTCGGGTCGCCCGACGGCACCGGCGCCCGTTCCGAACTCGCGGCAGGCGGTTCGCTCTTCACTCGCGGTGGCGGCGGTTGCGAAGGGGTGACGGCACGAGCCGCGCTCGCCTGCGGCGCAAGGGACGCCTCCCAGCGCGCCTCGCCGCTCCATCCATCGTCGAGCTCGATCGAGCCATCCGCTTGCTCGGTCGCCGAAGCGAGGCCGCTGTCCCAGTCGTGCGCGGGCGGCACCGACGACCGCTTGCCCGAGCCTCGGGACGACACCGGCTGCCGTGACGACGCCGAGGCGTGCGACGGGGTGGAGGCCGGCGACGGCGCCGAGGCGCGCGACGGCGGCGGCACCGAAACGTCGAGATCCGGGATCTCGAAGGGCGAGTTCATGAGCACGACTTCCCCGAAGCGCTCCGGGCCGGTGCCGCCGAGGGCGCTCGCGAGCGCGGCGAAGAAGGCACCGATATCCGCGAACCGCTCCGCCGGCGCGAGGGCGAGCGCTCGGCTGAACACCGCTTCGACCTCGGCCGTCACCGAAACGCCGAGCGCCGCCGGCGTCGGGCGCCGCGCCGCATCGAGGAGGCGCGCCATCAAGGCCGGCTCGTCGCCGGTCGCAACGGGTCGTCCGCTGCACAGTTCCACGAGCGTCAAGGCGACGCCCCAAACGTCCGTCCACGGCCCCGGCGCGCCGTACTCCTCCGGAAGCCACTGCTCCGGCGCGGCGTGAGCCCATGAATAACCCGTATCCGAGCCGACGCCGGAAACCGGTTCGAGCACGAACTCGTCGCTCGGCTCCACGAGCTCGACGCGCGGTTTCGTCGCGGAGCCGGTCAAGCGAAACGCTGAAGGGCTCAGCGTTCTGTCGTACGACGGGTTGGCCGCACCCCCTGCGCCGAGCAGGCGAACGACGGGCCCGAACATTTCGACCAGCTCCGGCAGAGCGAACGGATGCCCGTGCCGAGCGCGCCCTTGCGCGATCTCGAAAAGACTCGATTGAGCGACCTCGCCGGTCATCTCCGCTCACGTGACCCGGGCGCCTCGTTTCCGTGCGCCTGGTCGACCACGACCTTCGCACTTTATGGCGTGCGCGCGTCGGGCTTCAAGAGCGTACGTGCCGGCGGCGTGCCCTTTCGCGACGCCAATGTCGGTGTCAGAGTGCCGGCGTGCGCTGGCTTTTTCTCGCCTTCGTGGGGGTTCCTCTGGTGGAGCTCTACCTCTTGCTACAAGTGGGCGAGCTCCTCGGTCCCGGCCCCACCGTGGGCATCGTCGTGCTGACGGGCGTGGTCGGCGGAATGCTGGCAAAGCGCGAGGGGCTGCGCGTCTACGCCGAATGGAAGGACGCCATCGAGCGGGGACAAGTGCCTCGGGTGGGCGTCATCGAGGGGCTTTTGGTGCTGGTGGGATGAGCCCTTTTGATCACGCCGGGCGTCCTCACCGACATCACCGGCTTCTGCCTTCTCTTGCCGCCCACGCGGCGCAGAGTGGCTCTCCACCTGCGCCACGTGGTCGAGCGGCGCCTCGTGCGCAGGCGCTAGGCGCCGCCGGCGCCACCGTCGCCGGCACCGCCGCTGCCGGCCGGCGCTCCGCCCGCGCCCGAGCCGCCGGCGCCGCCGCTGCCGCACTCGATGAGCTCGACCGGGCCCGGTTCGGGATCATCCAGCTGAAAATCGTCGATGAGGTCGCCCTCGGAGTCGAACGGATAGATGCAGACGCCGGCCTTCTCCTCGGGATCGCTCCGAACCGGATCGCCGTTCGGATCTTTGAAGCGCACGCAGCGCTCGATCCCCGGACACTCGTCGTTGCAGTCGCAAAGGCGCACGCAGAGCCCGCCGTCGCCGACGCCGTCCGTCGAAGCGAAGCGCAGACAGCGCGCGGCCTGCCCTTCTTCGCCGTCGAAGCCGCACACCGGCGACGCTCCGACGGTGCAAGTATCCGTGCACGACGCGAGCAGGATGTCGCCCTCCTCGTTGCTGACGGCCGGCAAACAGGTACCGGCGCAGAGCTCGTCGGTTTCCTCCGCATCGAGCTCGCACTCGGCACCCGGCGGAAGCCCGACCGGATCCGAATCGGTGCAGACCCCCGGGCTCGTGAAGCTCGGCGCCAACTGGCAGCGCCGGCCGTCGGGGCAATCGATGTCGTCGTTGCACTGGGGCACGCAGATGGGCACCTCGAAGAAGCACTGTTCCTGAAAACAAATCCCGGCGGCTCCGCATTGGGTGGACGTGGTACAGGGCTGACCGTTGGTGGGGAATACCGCGTTGCAGGCGAACTCCGTCCGGCCGTGGCACTTGGTGGCCTGGAAAGCACCGGAGGTCGGCGGACCGAAGCTGCAGCCCTGAAAGCAGTAAGCCGTCTCGTCGGAGTTGACCGTGCCGCAGAGCGACGTGGGATCGAAGTCCAGGCAGATCGCGGGATCGTCCGAGCACTCGACGCTGCAGAAGCCGCGGGCCGGGCCGCCCACGACGCCGTCGAACGGCTCGAACTCGTCCGAGTCCTCAGTCACGCACCTCAGGCCGTCGTTGCAGTCGGCGTCGCCGTCGCACCGATCGCCGAGCCCGCCCTCCTCGAGCGAGGGGTTCGAAGGTGTCGACGGCACGCCGCCGGCACCCACGGTACCGCTGCCGCTGCCGCTTCCGCTGTCGCCCCCTTCTCCGCCTGCACCGCCGGAGATGATGCCGCCGTCGGACGAGCGAGTCACCGTGTCGGAGCCACAAGCGGGGGCGATGAACGCCGCGGCGAGCGCGACGCAAGCGAAGGCCGAAACTGCTGGAAAGTCTTTCATGATTTCCTTCCCGTCGAATCGAGGGTGGCGCGCTGCTCGCGCCTCAAGCCAAAAGCAAATCTAACCTCACTGAAATCCGAAGTCGAACCGCCTGCTCCGGCATCGTTTTCCCCGGGCTGGTAGGACCGTCCTTTTGTGACGCTTCAACGGGGCTCTGCGATTCAACACCTTTCGGAGAACGGGAACGAGCGAACCGTCCGCCGCGCCGCGTCATCGACGGGCTCGGTGTCACGCATCGAGCAGCCGCTCCGGCACCAGGCCACGCAGGCTTCCGAGCTCATCCCGGAGCCAGCTCGCCCCCTCGCGCTGCAGCTCGAGCCACGAAAGGGCCGGCGCAACCGACGAGAAGGTCCGCAGGGAACCCCGAAAACGCAGGGACAGCCCCCGCGCGGCGATTCTGAGCAGCCGACTATCGCTGACGAGGGCCACGAACGCGTCGTGTTCGGGACGTTCCAGCACCGCCTTCAGGAGACCGCGCTGGGTCGCATCGGGAGCTCCGCCGCCGGGCGCCAGCACCAAGAGCAGCGAAAGCCGCGGGGCGCCGGCTGCACGATCGGCCCCGAGCCTTTGCACGTCCTTCACGTGCTCTTGCCAGTCGTCGCGCGAAAGGGTTCCATGAAAAACCATCATGGCAGAGGCCACGGCAGGTTCGTAGAAGCATCGATACATGCCGCGGTCGCCGGCGAGCGCGCCGACGAGACGTCTCTTGCCACGGATCTCAGAGCGTCGCCAGCGCTCACATCCATCGAGGTACCGAGTTGCCCAAGCACAAGTTGCCCAAGCACAATGTCGCATTCATCGGTCTCGGCATCATGGGCGCGCCCATGGCCATGAACCTCCTTCGTGCTGGCTTTTCGCTCCGCGTCTACAACCGCACGCGCGAAAAAGCGCGCGACTTGGTCACCGCCGGCGCCAGTCAGTACGATTCACCGGCCGAGGCGGCGCGCGCCGCGGACGTCATCGTCACCATGGTGACGGATACTCCCGACGTTCGTGCGGTCGTGTTCGGCGACGACGGCGCCCTTGCCACGGCCCGCCGTGGCGCGCTCATCGTCGACATGAGCACGATCCGCCCCGATGCCACGCGGCGTTTCGCGGCACAGGCCGCCGAGCGCGGCGTCGCGTGGCTCGATGCGCCCGTCTCGGGCGGCGACGTCGGAGCGAAGAACGCGACCCTCACCATCATGGTCGGCGGCGATCCCGCGGACTTCGAGCGCGCGCGGCCGCTCTTCGACACGCTCGGAAAGCGCGTGACTCTGCTCGGACCGGTAGGATCTGGACAAGCCGTCAAGGCTTGCAACCAGATCTTGTGCGCCGTCAACCTGCTCGGCGTCTGCGAGGCGCTCGCCCTCGCGGAAAGCCAGGACATCGATCGCGAGAAGCTCCTCTCGTCGCTCGGCGCCGGCGCGGGTGGTTCCTGGGCACTCGAAAACCTGGGACCGAAGCTAGTGCAAGCTGACTTCGCCCCGGGTTTCATGATCGATCTCTTGCTCAAGGATCTCGGCATCGTCGCCGACTGCGGGCGAGGCGAGTCTCTGCCGCTTCCCGCGGCGGCGCTCGCCGAGCAGCTCTTCCGAACCGCCAGCGCGCTCGGCCACGGAAGGCTCGGCACGCAAGCGGTCGCCCTCGCCTACCGCGCACTCGGCGCGCCCCGGCGCGATTAGCGCCGCTACTCGATCGTGGAAGCGTCGATGATCTGCTCGGTATCTTCGTGCATCGAAATGCCGGGCAGCACGTTCCAGCCTCCGCCGGTATTCTCGCGGATCACCGAGGCGTCGATGCGAACGGTACCGTCGTGGTTGTTGCTGACGAAGAAGATCGCGCTGCCGTAGGCGTTCACCTGATTGTGTTCGATGCGGACCCCGCAGAGCGACAGCGTCATCGTGTCGCCGTCGTTGTAGATCGCACCGCCGCTGCCGCCTCCCGGCGTACCGTCTTCCTGCGGGTTGCCCCCGTTGCCGGTCGCCTCGTTATGGGAAAAAAGACTGTTGATGATCGTCCACGAGACGCCGATGCTGCTGAGCCCGCCACCGTTGGAGCATGCATTGCCGTAGCCTTCGGCGCCGCCGAACGTGCTGTTGACGACGTATACCGGCAAGCCTTCGTACTGGCTCAGCACGCGCAGGCCCGCACCGCCGACGTCGGGGCCGGTATCGGCGCAGACGTTGTTGAAGAAGCGCGTGTTGATCACCTTGACGCGGCCGCCACGCACCCAGACCGCGCCGCCGCCGTCGTACTCCGTTTCGTTCTTCGAGTTGCCGCCGGAGAAGGTGATGTTCTGGATGGTCAGCCTGGGGTGGTCCTGATTCTGGCAGTGCTCGGTCGTATGCACCTGGTTCGCGTCGCAGGTGTTCATGTAGAGAATGCGGTTCGTCCCGCGGCCGCTCAACGTCACGAGCCCCCCGCCGTCGATCACGATCTCCCCGCTCGCGTCGTTGAACACCTTCGCCGGGCTATCGAGCTCGATCGTCACCGGCTCCGGCCCGCAATCGAACGTGATGACGCCGCCTGCTGCCACCGCGTCGATCACGGAGTTTCCCGTGCAGCTCTCGGCCGTGCCCGTACCGACGACGCGGTCCGGGCTCGCCGTGTCGGCAAGACCGGCTTCCATTGGAACGTCGCAGGTCCCTTCCGGGTTTCCCGCCGGCGGCCCTTCCTCTGGATCCATGAGCGGATTGTCGACGATGACGCTGCCGCCTGCGCCCGGCGCGGCGCCTGCGCCGCTCGACGAGGTCCCCGAGGCGCTCGAGCCGCCCGCGCCTGAACCGCTCGCCGAGCTCGCCCCGCTGCTCGAGCTCGTGCCGGAGCTCGCCGCGCCGTTCGTGCCGCTCGACGCCGGCGCGCCGTCGCTCGAGCCGGGCGAATCGCCTTCGCCGCCGCAGGCCAGAGTCGTGACGAGGGCCGCCACCGCCATCAACGATGGCGTCGATTCAATTCGCTGCATCGACATCCTCCGAGATGGGCTCGGTCCTGGAGAGCCAAATCGCCCGAACCAGTCATTGTTCGTTCAAACGACTCGCTCGGCAAGCGAGGTAAGCCTAGGTGTGAGCCGGGCTGTCCGACGCCCACAGCGTCCGCTCGAGCTCTTGGAACATCTTGAGCGCACCCGCGGACGGCGGCAGGCCCGCCTCCAGCTCGAGGCCGGCAGCCGGCGCCGACGCGAGCTCCCGGCGAAGCGCGGCAAGGGCGCGACCTCGTGCGGCACGAACCCGCTGCCTCTCCCGCGACGAAAGACGCGGCTCGATCCATCCCGCGATCTTCCAGGCGAGCGCCGCGTGCCGGACCTCGTCCTTGGCGATGCCGGCAAGGGCGCCACGCACGCCCGGATCGGACGCGTGACGCGCCTGATAAAACCCGACGGCCGCGCCGAACGTTTCGCGGACGCAGCCTTCGACGGCGTTGTCGAGGGCCAGCGCCGCCGCACCACGCAGCGGTACACGGGCGAGCTCGACCGGCGGCGGTTCGGCCCCGCGTGCACGCGCGAGCCGGCGCATCACCAGGGCGTGCCGTCGCTCGTCCGCCGCCGCGCGCCGGCAGAGCCGCACGAGCGACGCGGGAGCGCCGAGGTGCGCCAGCTCTCGCGAAAGCCGCTCGAATGCCGGTACCGACGCGGCCTCGAGGTGCGCGCACGCCGCGAAGTACTCCGCAACCGGCGTCGGCGCCGGAGCGCCGCGCGAAGCACGGAGCCCGGGCGGCCTCCGGCCGACGCACGCGCCGGTTTGCTTCTTGTTCGCCGTCTTGACCACGCGCACGCTGCCGTCGCTCGCCACCGACAGCGACACGTCCGCCATGACGACGGGACATTCGGCGATCATTTCCTTGACCGTCATGCTGAAGCCCGAACCTGCTCGCTTGGGCGGCTGCTCGTCGCAGCCGAGCACCCAGTGCCCGTGGGCGAACGCCATCAGCAGCGCCTCGCCGGGAGTATCCACGCTTCCGAGAAGCTTCGTGAGCTCGTCGATCGACGTGAAGCGCTCGACGCCGTCGAACCCGCTGACGACGACCTGAAAATCGCAGTGCGCGGGATGGCACGACGAGCCGAAGCCCTTCTCTCCCGCACGCGCGAGCTCGCGATGGCAAGCATCGGCGTCTTTCGCACCGGCGCAAGGCTTTCCGCGCGCCATTAGCGGCTGCGCGCGGTTCGCGTCGAAGCGCTGGCGTAGCTCGACGTAGTCGTAGCGACGCGCGGCCTTCAAGTCCGCCACCACGTTGCGCAAACCGCCAGCGCAATCTTGCTCGAGCTCTTTCGGCACGGCGTAGCGCGGCACGCCGGTCGAACCCGCTTCCGGCGTGCTCGCGTCCGAGCCCGCCGGGTCGTTCGGCGGGTCTGCCGCCCCTTGGCCGGAGCTCGACGTCTCCACCGGCGGCGCCGCGGAAGTGGACGCGGCGGAACCCGAAAGCCCGGAAGCGGGAACGCGCGTCGCTGCTCCGCCTGCCGGCGCGCCGTCCGCAGCATCGTTCAGAGCGCCCGTCCTCGGCTCCGGCTGCGGCGACGGAGTACAGGCAACGGCCGCCGCGCTCCCGGCGGCGACGGCTTCGAGCAGCCAGGCGGAAAGGCGCGCGGTTCGCATCCGCGGAGCGTAGGCCACTCCGCGCCGCCGTTAAAGCCGCGCTGCGAATTGCCCGAGCGACGCCCGGCTAGGGATTGAACTCGACGCTCACCAGGAAGCGTTCGCCGCCGCGTCGAGTCGCGCTGGATTGGTCGCTCCCCTCTTCCACTCCGGAGCGGCGTTTTCGAGTTTCGAAACCGAGGCCGAGCTTGAGC
>DASWGX010000157.1:0-15139 GCA_036393455.1 Polyangiaceae bacterium | reverse complement strand
CCCTTCGCTTTCTCGATGCGAGGCAGAAGGTTCGCGAACGTCTCGAGCGGCACCGGCCGAAGCACGAGCTCGGCCTCTAGCTTCGGATCTCCGGTCAGATCGCGCGCCGCGCCTTTCACGTCGAACACCGCGCTGTGCCCGAAGGGCGTCTTGACCGAGAGCGCGAGCGACGGCAGCTCGAGCCGCCCGTCGCGCAGCGCGATACGATTCTTGCCCGGCGCGACCGCGAGGGTGACGCCGTTTTTCTTGAGCGAGAGCTCGCGGAGGTCGAGGCTTGCGGTGGACGCGGCGGCGCGCTGCATGTAAAACGTGTCGAGGGTGACGCGTCCGCTCAGCTCGCCGCTGAGTGCCGACTTCTCACCGCCGCCGAACGAAGCAAGAGCGGCGGCGGCGCCGACGTCGAGCCCGCGCAGCGCGAGCTCGCCGCGCACGACCTTGGATCTCTGCCGGCTGACGTGAAGATCGGAGAACGCGATTTGGCCGCCGAAGAGCTGGCCCGATGCGACGAAGGTGCCCTGGGGTCGATCCTGCTTCCATTCGGCGGCGTCGAACTCGCCCGGTTTCGGCCGGCCGCAGCGCGTCTTGCCGACGACGTTCGGGGGCCGCGCGATGGGGTCGAGGCGCACGGTAAGCTCGGAGGCGGGGAACGTCCCCTGCCCGGCGCGAAGCGGCGAAAGTTGGGCGTTGACCAGTGCCGTCAGGGAGTCGAGGGTGCCGCCGACTTCGGCGACGGCGCCGATCTCGGCGTCGAGCAGGGGGCCGAGGGCGCCGAAGGCGTCGAGCTTGGAAAGCGGCAGCGCGGTGCCCACCATCTGGCCGCGCACCTCCGCGCCGGGCCTCATGTGAAACGAACCCAAGAGCACGCCGGGCCCCTTGCGCAAGGTGACGTTCGGGACGTCGAGCTCGATGCCGAGGTAGCTCGCGTCGCGATCGATCCAGTGAAAGTCGAAGTCCGCCTGCGCGGAGTCGTAGCGCTCCTCGAACATGTCGAGCGGCTCGAAGCGGGCGGAACCGGTGACGCGCAGGCGCCCTCCGCCGCAGCGATCTTCCGGACCGCCGAGCGCGTAGCGCACGCGCGATTCCACGGCTCCGGTGCCGTCGAGGTCGGCGAAGCGGGGGTCGGCGTCGAAGTGCCACATGGCGAAGAAGTCGCGCAGCGACATGCCCGGGCTCTGCACGGCGGCGTCGGCTTCGATCGTCGCGGCGCCTCCGAAATCGAGCCGCGCGGAGCTCGCCAGGTACGGACTTTTGCCCTTCCTGGCTTTGACGTCGGAAAGCTCGAGCACCAAGGGTCGGAACTTCAGCTGCGATTCGAGCACGTCGCCCAGGGGGAATCCGCCCAACTCGAACCCGAGGATCTTGGCCTGGCCGGTGAGCACCGGATCGGACGCCAACCCCGACATCTCGACGCCGAGCTCGGCCTTTCCCGCCATCGGTATGTCTACCAGCGGGCTCACGTCGGACAGATCGATCTTCGAGCCCTTGGCAACGTCGAGCTCGATTTCGTTGGCGAAACCGATCGAGACGAGCTTCACGAACAGCGAGCTCTTGCCGAAGCTCACGGCCGCGTCCCGGATCTGAAAAGCTTCCGGCACGACGCGAAGCTTGCCTTTCACGCGCGCCGCCTTGACCCCGATCATGTGGCTTCGGTGCTCGTCGCGGAAAGACCGGTCGAAGACCTCGAAGTCGCGGGTTTCGGCGCTGAGCGCGGCGTCCAGCTGCAACGGATTCAGCGTGCCGTCGATACCCGTGACCCGCGTGTCGGTGAGACGCCACTGCACGATGGTGTCCGGCGTCACGTCGAGGTCGCGCATCAAGCCCTCGAACTGCATGCCGTCGCCGTCGACACGCTCCACCTTGATCGGCACGCCGGGCGCGAGCGGCCGGATCTCGGCGTTCGTCAAACGTACTCGTCCGTCGGCGAAGCGCATGAAGTAGCGCGGCACCTTGATGACCTCGCCGTTTAGCACGACGTCGGCGTCGAGCTCGGCGGCGAGGCGGTAGCCTCCGAAAGCAATGCCGGAGCCGCGGACCCTGCCGCGCAGCTCCGGGAGCCGGCTAGCGCTGTCGAAGCGCACGTTCCCGGCGAAGCTGGCGGAGCCGGTGAGCGGCATGGTGCGGACGAAGCGGTTGGTGAGCGACGCGGGCGCCTGCACGAGCACGTGGCCGTCGATCAACGTCGGGCGATTCTCGGGGTAGCGGACGCGCAGCTGGCTCAGCCGCAACGCCACGCGGGACGGATCCTCGCGAGCGAGCGCGCGCTCGCAGCTCGGAGTGGTGTTCGGCGCGGGACGATCGTCGGCGACGCCGAGGGCCGAGAAGCGCAAGATCAAGAGGTCGCCCGGCTCGGATCGCAGGCGCAGGTCGAGCCGGCAGAGGACGTCGTCGTCGACGGCTCGTGCGGCCGGCTTGCCGGGCTCGAGCAGTGGCCGGCGTCGAGCGAAGCGCGTCTGACCAACGCGCAGCGCGGCTTCGAACACCCAGTTGTCTTCGGCGAAGACGTCGATGTCGATGCCCTCGCTTTCGACTTCGAGGCCGTCGACGTCGGCCGCGACGAACGCTTCGGTGACGGCGAGCGAGGAAAATGGCGCGCGTTCGAGCGCCTGCCCGGAGTCGGGCCGATCGAAGCTGCGGTAGCGGAGGTTTTTCAGCTTGCCGTCGCGCAGCACGACTCGAACGCGCGGTCGCTCTATTTCCACGTCGCCGACGTCGAGGCGCCCCGCCAGCAGTGAAAAGAGCTTCGGCTCGACGGCGACCGCGTCGGCCCTGAGCACCGGACCCTTGCCGTCGCTCGCGGGCACGACGACGTTCTCCAGCGCAACACGCAGCGGCCAGGCCTGCATCCTGACGTCGTAGTCGGCGCGCACGCCGAGCTCGCGATCCAAAATGCGGGCCGCCTCGGCCTTTGCCCAGTCCTGCACCGCTGCCACGCGCACGAGCAGGCCCGCGCCGAAGGGAACGGCGCCGACCAGCGCGAACAGCGCGCAGAACAGGCGGGCCGCGAGCTTGCCGAGGTCGCGAGGCCGCGGCGCCGGCGGTGGCCGTGTCTGCATCGGACGTCGAGCGTAGCGCCGTTCAGGCCTGCCGGCTCATTTCGAGCTGATTCGAGCCTGCTCGAAGCGATAGCCGCTGCGCATGTTTTCAGTGCCGAAGAGCACGCTCCTCCGCAGCCGTGTGCGTTCCGGGCTCGGGTCGAGCTCCAGCCGTCCGTCGTCGATTCGAACTCCGAGCGCGTCCCAGGTGTCCGCGAGGGCGATGGGCTCCGCGCGGTGCGCGTGTCGTTCGGCGAGCTGGCGTAGGATGGTGGCGTCGAGCGCGCCGTCGATGAAATCGATGGCCCGGTCGAGCGACCACACGCGGTCCGCGGTCCCCCCGCCGCGCACGAGCGCGCGAAGGCCGTCTTCGAGGCCGCGAGCCCCGTCGCTGCGCTTTCGGTGCCACACGTCGGCAATCAGGCACAGCGCGGCGCCGCCCCAGTACACGCGCCGGAAGTCCCGCGCCGCTTCCAGGCTCTCGTCGCCTCCGGCGGCGATCCGCGACGTCATTTCCCGAAGCAGCTCGCTCCATACTTCCGCTTCGGTCGCGAGCCCGGCGCGCGCGCGGATCAGGGGCTCGTAGTAGGTGGCGAGCCCTTCGTCGAGCCAGCGTCCCTCGCGAAAGAAGGAAGGGAAACCGAGGTGAAAGAGCTCGTGCACGAGCACCCAGTCGCCGTAAAGGTCGCTTTCGCGCGTCTCTGCGCCGACGGACACGGCGATCGCGGGCTCGCTCTGCGGCAGCACCTTGCCGAAGAGAACGCCGCGCCGCCCTCGTTGCGGCACGATCGCCAGCATGGCGCGGGGAACCGGAAACCCGCCGTAGAAGCCCGCAACGGCGCGCGCTCCGCGTTCGACCCAGGCGACGACTCTCTGCCCGCCGGCCGCGATGCTTCCGTCGAGGAGCACGGTTCGTATCTCGGCCGGGTCGTCCGAGACGCTTTCCATCGCGGTGCGGTAGGTCGCAAAGCTTCCGAACACGCCGTAGGTCGCGACGCGCAGTTGTTCGCTTCGAAGGAAGTGTGCGCCTTCACGTCTCGTGAGGCCGGTGACGAAGCGCGCGTGTGGCGGCGTCCGCACGCTCAATCGAACTGGAGTCCCCGGCGGCGCCGGCTCGGGCCTCAAGAGCCAGCTCGCAGCAGGCGCGATGAGCGAGTCCCCCGACCGCTCGGCGACGTCGAAGTGGTCGTAGGCGCCCGCGATCGCCTCGAGGCCAACCGTGTAGCGGTAGCGCAGCGCGGAGGAGCGCCCGGGCAAACGCCAGACATTGCCGTCGGCCGTCAGCGGTACGGACTCGGTGAGCTGAACCTCCGAGAAGAACGAGCCCGTCTCGGCCGGCGCGCGCAGCCGCTCCACGGCAAACCCCTGGCAGGTCGCTTCGACCCTGAGCGAAGCCGGCTGCACGCGAGTCAAACTGGCCTCGACGCTGCAGGCCGGCAAGGCTCCGTCGGGATGCGAGGGCTCGGGCGCACAGCCGGCGCAGGCAGCCAGAGCGGCCAAGGTGGGAGCGCGCGGATTCACTGGCCCAAGCTTGGGAGTTTGGCGCCGTCGGGTCGAGCGAGGGGTCGCCGGCGCGCCAGCCGATGCGGCGGTTCCCGGGTGCCCCTCAAGTGCCGCGGAGATTTGCCGTTTCATCCGTCGATGCGAATCCCACCGGTTCGAATCCGAGCCGCCGGCGTTGTGGACGCCTCCGGCGTCCCTTGCGCAAGGGGTCCGGTCTCGTGAAAGTTCTCCTTGCGGAGGACGAGCCCATCTCGCGCACCATGCTCGAGCACTGGGCCAGGGGCTGGGGGTACGAGCCCGTGCTCGTGCGCGACGGAGACGAGGCGCTCGTCGCATTGCAGTCGGACCCGGAGATTCAGCTCGCGGTAGTCGACTGGGTCATGCCGAAGCGGGACGGCGTCGAGGTGTGCAACGCCGTGCGTTCCGCCGGCCACGAGCCGTACGTGTACATGATTCTGCTCACCGGGCGGGACCAGAAGGCGGACATCGTGCGAGGTTTGGAAGCCGGCGCGGACGACTACATCGTCAAACCGTGCAACCCCGTCGAGCTCGAGCTAAGGCTTCGCACCGGCCGTCGCATCATCGAGCTGCAGCGCGAGCTCGTGCACGCGCGCGAGGCATTGCGCGTCGAGGCCCTGCAAGACGCGCTCACTGGACTATTGAACCGGCGAGCCATGATGCAAGCGCTGACCAGCGAAGTGGCTCGCGCCGCGCGTACCCAGATGCACCTGTGCGTGTTCAGCGTCGACTTGGATCATTTCAAACACATCAACGACACCTGGGGACATGCGGCGGGCGATGCCGTGCTGCGTGAAGCGGCGCAGCGGATGCGCAGCGGAATTCGCGCCTACGATACGCTGGGCCGGACGGGCGGCGAGGAATTCATGGTGCTCGTGCCCGATTGCGACGTACGCCTCGGCGCCATCGTCGCCGAGCGCGTGCGTCGCCTCGTGGCAGATGGCCCCGTCGCCTATGGAGCCGAGCGCATACCCGTGACGTGCAGCGTGGGCGTGGCTGGCACGGATCTTTCACCTCGTACCGACAATGATGCACTGGTCAGGGCCTCCGACGCCGCTCTCTACCGCGCCAAGCGCGCGGGGCGCGACCGTGTCGTCGTCGCGATTGCGGCAGATTGGCCCGACGCGGTGCGGAAAGGCGAACCCAGTCGCATTCCGGCGGCGTGAGCCCTAGAGTACCCCCCGTGGCAGGCGGCGAGTTCGGCTTCTTGAGCGGGGACCAGCGACGACGGCGCGTCGTGGGCGCGCTCGCCGCCTCGACGGCGACGTTGATCGTCGGCGCGGTCCTTTGGTTCATCGTGGCCTGGCTGTACGGCGAAAAGGGAGCGCGGCTCGCGCATTGGGTGCCACCGCCCGCGGCCGACCTCGGACCCGAGTTCGTGGTGCGCGAACCCGCGCCTCTGACGCGCGCGCTGCGCGAGCGCGGGTTTCACGAGTGCAACCCGCCGGACCCCGCGGGTATGGGTCCGTACGAGCCGTACCGCAACGTTCGCATGGGCGGCCGCATGCTGATCCCGATTCGCGGCGGGCACACCCAGGACATGGGGTTCGACGTGCTCTTGCACTTCCATGGTCACGAAGCCCTGCGCAAGACGCTCGTTCAGGTCGCGCGCGGCGTGGTTTTCGTCGGTTTCGACAAGGGGCTCGCCAGCGGCCCCTATGCCCGGGCCTTCGGCGCGCCGAACAGCCTAGGGATCATAGAAGCGTCTGTGACGGAAGCGCTGCGACAGCATACCGGCGATCCTCGCGCGCACGTCCGGCGCCTGGGTCTCAGCGCGTGGAGCGCCGGGTACGGCGCCATCAACGAGATCCTGAAGTACTCGGCTGATCGCGTGGACGCGGTCGTGTTGCTCGACGGGCTCCACGCGGGGTGGGACTTGAGCAAGCCGCACGCTCGGGGAGTCGCGGCCGTCACCGGGGCGGCGATCGCTCCCACGGCGGCCTACGCAGAACGAGCCGTGGAGAGGCGCGGCATCTTCATCTTCACGCACTCGGAAATCGACCCGGTGAGCTACCCCTCGACCGAGCTTACCGCGGACTATCTCTTGAAGAGCCTCGGGCTCACGCGCGAAGCCGTTTCCGCCGCGCAGCGTGCGCTGCCGAAGGGCTTCATCGAGGTCGAGCCCGGCGAAGTGGTGGTGGGGCCCTTTGCTTCGACGTCGAAAACGGACGGCGAAGCCGGTCGCTACGCGCTCAAGGGGCAGGCCCACGCCGGGAACTTCTACGTCTGGTCGTACAAGGGCGGCGACGAACGCGCTCATTGCAGCCACCTTCCCCACATTGCACACGCGCTAGGGCTGGTAATCGAACCGATGTGGAAAACACCTCCACTCGATCGCTCGCGCCGCGGAAAAGCTCCCGTCATGATGGCCGGTGCGCGGCCGGGTCGAGTGCCCGCTGAAGCGCCCCCGGCGGAGACGCAGCCGGAAACCGCTCCGGCCGTCGAGCCCGGTCTTGCTCCGGGTTTCGCGCTCGGCGCGACCGATGGCGAGGGTAGCGCGGAGCTTTGAGAAAGAGCGCGCCATGGTGCCCGGACGGGCCGATACAACCCTGGCCTTTTCTTTGATACTCATGGGCGCCTCGGAGGCACCGACATGAAGCTCGTGATCCCCAAAGAAGTGCGCCCGGGCGAGCGGCGTGTTGCGGCGACTCCGGAAACTGCCGGTCGCCTGATGAAGCTGGGCTTCGAAGTTCTGGTCGAGCGCGGCGCCGGCGAAGGCGCGGCTTTCGGAGACGACGAGTACGTCAGCGTCGGCGCTACCATCGTCGACGATACGGAAGAGCTCTGGCGGCAAGGCGACGTCGTGCTCAAGGTTCAGCCGCCCGACGTGCATCCCGCCCTCCGCAAGCACGAGGCGGACCTGTTGCGTGAAGGCGCGACGCTGATCTCGTTCATCTGGCCGGCGAAAAATCCGGAGCTCATGGAGCGGCTGGCGCGGGGCAAGGCGACGGTGCTCGCGATGGACCAGATCCCGCGCATCACGCGGGCGCAGAAGATGGACGCGCTGAGCAGCATGGCGAACATCGCCGGCTACCGCGCCGTGATCGAGGCCGCGAGCTTCTATGGTCGCTTCTTCACCGGCCAAATGACGGCGGCGGGCAAGGTGCCGCCCGCCAAGGTGCTCGTGATCGGCGCCGGCGTCGCGGGCCTTTCGGCGATTGGCGCCGCGCGCGGGCTCGGCGCCGTCGTGCGCGCGTTCGACACGCGCCCGCTCGTCAAGGAACAGGTTCAGAGCATGGGAGCTGAATTCCTCGAGCTCACCTTCGACGAGGACGGCACGGGCGAAGGCGGCTACGCGAAGGAAATGAGCCCCGCGTTCATCGCCGCCGAAATGGCGCTTTTCGCGGCTCAGGCGCGCGACGTGGACATCATCATCACGACGGCGCTGGTGCCCGGCAAGGCGGCACCCGTCTTGATCACGGAAGAAATGGTCAAGAGCATGCGGCCCGGTTCGGTCATCGTCGATCTGGCTGCCGAGGCGGGCGGCAACTGCGCGCTCACGCGACCCGGCGAAGTGACGCAGCACGAAGGGGTCACGATGATAGGCTACGTCGATCTGCCGAGCCGCCTGGCGCCCACGGCGAGCCAGCTCTACGGGGCGAACCTGACCCATCTGCTCGCTGACATGGGCGGCGCCAAGAGCTGGCACATCGATCTCAGCGACGAAGTGGTGCGCGGCGCGCTCGTGCTGCGCGAGGGGGAGCTCATGTGGCCGCCGCCCAAGGTGGAACGCCCGCTGGAGGCGCCGAAATCGCGGAAGGCTCCCGCCACGCGTCCCCCCGTCGCCGCTCTCGAAACGAAGCCGGCGGCGCGCGGCCCCCGGACGGTCGTGGTCGTGGCGGCGCTCACGGCCCTGCTCGCCTTGATCGGCGCCTACGCGCCGCGCGAGTTTCTCTCGCACCTCACTGTGTTCGCTCTGTCCTGCTTCGTCGGCTGGCAAGTGGTCTGGAACGTTACCCCGGCGCTCCACACGCCGCTCATGAGCGTTACCAACGCCATCAGCGGCATCATCATCATCGGCGGCATGCTGCAGATATCCGGCCCCGTCGCGTCGCCGGTGACCATTCTGGGTGCCATGGCCGTGCTCTTGGCCACCATCAATATCGCCGGCGGGTTTCTGGTCACGCAGCGCATGCTGCGGATGTTCCGAAGGTAGGCGTCATGCCCGATAGCCTCGTCACCGTCGCCTATCTGATCGCCGGAATCCTCTTCATCCTGAGCCTCGGCGGCCTGAGCGCCCAGGCGTCGGCGCGGCGCGGCAATGCGTTCGGAATCGCCGGCATGATCATCGCGGTGAGCGTCACCGCGGCGAGCCGCACGGTGACGGGCTACGGCGTGCTCGCGGCGGCGTTCGCGATCGGCGCCGTGATCGGCGCCCTCTTGGCAGCCCGCGTGGCGATGACGGCCATGCCGCAGCTCGTGGCCATGCTCCACAGCTTCGTCGGTGCCGCGGCCGTGCTCGTAGGCTTTGCGAGCTACCTCGATCCGGCCAGCCACTTTACCGGGGTCGAAGCCGTCATCCACGAGCTCGAGATTTTCATCGGCGTGTTCGTGGGCGCCGTCACCTTCACCGGCTCGGTGATCGCCTTCGGCAAGCTTCAGGGCGTAATCGGAAGCCGGCCTTTGATCTTGCCGGCGCGCCACTGGCTGAACCTGGCGCTGCTGCTCGGCTCCGTTTATCTCGGTGCGGAGTTCGTGGGCGCCGAGGCTCCGGACGGCCTGGTGCCGCTCGGCGTGATGACCGGGCTCGCGTGCGTGCTCGGCATCCACTTGGTCATGGCGATCGGCGGCGCGGACATGCCCGTGGTCGTCTCGATGCTCAACAGCTACTCGGGTTGGGCCGCCGCCGCCGCGGGTTTCATGTTGAGCAACGACCTGCTTATCATCACCGGAGCTCTGGTGGGCTCGAGCGGCGCCATCCTCAGCTACATCATGTGCCGCGCCATGAACCGTTCCTTCTGGAGCGTCATCTTAGGGGGCTTCGGCGCGGCCGAAGGAACGATGCCGGCCAAGGGAGCTGGAGAACAAGCAGGGGAGGTCGTGCCGATCAGCGCGCAGGAAACGGCGCAGGCCCTGCTAGGCGCCAAGCGTGTCGTGGTCGTCCCTGGCTACGGTATGGCCGTCGCCCAGGCGCAGTACCCGCTCTTCGAAGTCGCCAAGCTCCTGCGCGATCGTGGCGCTGACGTGCGCTTCGCGATCCACCCCGTCGCCGGTCGTTTACCCGGCCACATGAACGTGCTCTTGGCCGAAGCAAAGGTGCCCTACGACATCGTGCTCGAGATGGACGAGATCAACGAGGACTTTCCGACCACGGACGTCGTGCTGGTCATCGGCGCGAACGACATCGTGAACCCCGGCGCGCTCGACGACCCGTCGAGCCCCATTTTCGGAATGCCGGTGCTCGAGGTGTGGAAGGCCGGGCGCACGGTGGTGATGAAGCGCAGCATGGCGAGCGGCTACGCCGGCGTCGAGAACCCACTATTTTTCCATGAAAACACGCGCATGCTCTTCGGCGACGCAAAGCAGAACGTGGACGCGATATTGAGCGAGCTCAAGTCGAACGGCGCTTCGCGCGCAGCGTGAGCACGGCGGCGTGAGCACGGCGGCGCGCCGCAACGTGAGCGCACGGCATTCCCCACGACGAGAAGCGCGCCTCCCACCCTTTCTCGGCTGCGGATCCACGCTCTCGCCGCGTGACGTTGCCCGGGGTTCGGCTTCGGAAATCGACGGCGCTGCGCGCCCGGCGGTTGCACATTTGGGTGCCGAGCTACGGCGGCGGGCGCGCAATCACCGCGTCCGCTTCGATTTCCACCAATAGCTCCGGCGCGACGAGGCGAGAAACTTCCACGCAGGTCGCGGCCGGATCGATGCCGTCGAACGCCTCGCGGTGCGCTCGCGCAAACTCGTCGAAGCGGCTCATGTCGGTGAGGTAGGTCCGCGTGCGTACGACGTCGTCGAGCGAAGCGCCGAGCTCTTCGAGCGCACGGCGGATGCGTCCGAGCGCGTGGCGCGCCTGCTCGTAGACGTTTCCGGCCGCCACGGCATTGCCGGCGTCGTCCACGGCGCAGGTTCCCGAAATGAAGACGCGGTCTCCGACGCGGCGCGCGCGACAGTAAGCGACGTTCCTTTCCCAGGGGGCGCCCGAATACGCGGCCTTTCGCGTCACGACGGTCGCCTTCGGAATGGCGGCTGCGGGGACCGGCGTCAAGGAGCCATCGAGCGGCTCGCTGGGCGAAAACATGCAAGCTTCGTCGCCGGCGTAGAGGACGGTGCTCTCGATCACGGCGGAGCGCGCGCCCGCGCGGGCGAGGCCGGCCGGATCGTCCAGGTATTCCTCGAAGGCGCGGCGGTTCGGAAACGACGCCCAGTGGATTTCGTCCGGACCGCCTTCGCCCGCGGGCTCGCACACCATCCGGCGCTCGATGCGTCCGCCGTGCGCGCTCATGAGGCGGACGGCCTCTGCCTCGAAGCGTTCGAAGGCGCCGTCGTCCCCCGCCTTGCGGCGGATCAAAGCGACGAGGGCGAACCTCGGGGACTCGATCTCTCGGGCGGATTCACGCATGGTGGCTCTCGGGTCGGCGTCGCCTTCCGATTCGGGTCCCTTCATTCGCGATTGGCTTCGGGCTGCGGCGTTGCCGGCGGAGCGGGCGGATCCTCCTGCCGCCGGTTGCGGCGCCGGGAGCCGAACGGCGAGACCAGACCGAGCGGTCGCCACACGCCGCCGGTCGCAAAGCTCGACCACGCCCAGCGCAGCCAGCCGACCAGGCTGATCGCGAGCCACAACGCCCAGAGCAGCATCAACACGCGAAAGCTCCAGAACGGCAAGCTGAGCACGCTCGGCGTCGGCAGCGCCGCGCCGGTGCGGTCGAGGTACCAGCGCAGCTGATTTTGCGTGCTGCCGCCGCCCGTCACTTGCATGTCCGGTTGCACGACGAGCCCGCGGTAAACGGCGACGCCGAGCAGCACCAGAGTGACGACGCTGGCGAAGGCGAGCAGGAGTTGCACGGCGTCGTGCTTGAGCGCGCTCTCGGTGACGAGCTTCTTGCGGAACGCGACGGCAAAGAACCACGCGCCGATGAAGAGCGCGGCCGGCGCCGGCACCTGGGTCAAACCGATCCCGAGCAGCGCCCATTGCCAGAGCCGGAGCGGGCTCGCGGAGAACCGTGAAAGCGCGATGGCTGCCAGGAGAACCACGCCGAGGTATCCCCAAAACAGGATGGCGGGCCCCCAGCGCGGGCCTGTCGTGAACAGGAGCCAGCGGTCGCGCGGCAGCCCCACCGAAACGCGCACGTTCGCCGCGGGACGTCCCAGATCGATTTCTGGAACCGAGAACATCGAGGTCAGCCCGAGCGCCTGTCGCCATTCGATCTGAATGTGCTCGTGGCCCGTTCCCAGGGATACCCGCAAGGTTTGCCCTTCGAGCTCTGCCGCGCGCTCTTGACCGTTGACGCGCAGGGCGGTGAGCTTCGAGCCTTCGGGCAGTCGAATCGATTGCGCTCCGCCGCTGCTACTGCGAACGTCGATCGCCAGCGAGGCGTCGAGAAGCCGCCTGCCGGGCTCCAAGCGGAGCTCCACGCCGTCGATGGTCGTCGAAGCGCCCGGCGCACCCGCCGGACGCTCGAATGCGACGCTCAGCGTTTCGCCGGGCCAGGGTCGATACAGGGGCCGAAAGCGGCCCTCGTGGAGGCGTTCGACGGGCGGTACGCCCGCGGCCGAGCAGGCCCAGACGATGCCGCAATCGAGGATCCAGACCTCGCTGTACCGCTTTTTCTTCGGGGCCGTGAGCAACCATTTCTCGGCGGGCTCGAGCCTCGAAGCGAAGCTCTTCTGGGACTCGTCGCGGCCAAAAGGGACGACCAGCTCGCCGCGTTCGACCTCCATGTTCGCTTCGGTGACCGACTCGCCGTCGAGCAGCGGAACGCGCACGACGACGGGTGCGCTCGCCGGGCTCACGCGCCGCAACACCGTGCGCACGGTCCAGCGGACGCCGATCTCGAAGTGCCGTTCGAGCTCGAACCACGCCGGCAGGGCACCGCTCCCCGGCTCCGCTTGGGCACCGCGTTCGAGCCGGCGATAGAGGCGCACCGAACCGGCCACCGTTCCGTTCTGGCGTACGCCGTCGACGTCCCAGCCGTCGGCCTCCACGCGAACTCGGTGCGGCGCTTCCTCGAAGGCGAGCGTGAGCTCGTCCCCGGCAATCGGCCCCGAGAGCACCACGGCATGGCGTCCTGGCTCGACCCTGAGATGGAGGAACCCGTCGTCGAGCAAGGCGACGTCGTGGCTCGGTTTGCCGTCCACCTCCAGGCTCGAAGAGACCCAACTCGTTGCGGGTCCCGGGAGTTTGACGTCGGCGCGCGCTCCGGCGTGAACCTCGAGCGTGATCCGAAGTCGGTTCTTTTCCACTGCGAGCGTGGCTTCGGAAATGGAGACGCAATCGCCGTCGCAAGCGGGCGGTCGCAAGAGGCGCGACTTGAGATCGTCGAGGACGCTCGAGTCCGGCACCGCGGCGCCCGCGCCGCTCGTGATCGAGAGGGCGAGCGCGACAACTACCGCGCCGGTTGCCGCCGCCACGTTGGGCTTGGGGTTGGTCTTGCCCCGAGGCCGATCAGTGCCGCCCCTCGGCGCGGTGGGCGCCGCGCCGAGCGGCGTGCGGCGCAGTACGTGCCAGCCGACCAGGGCCAAAAGGACGATGCGAACGAAGCTCAGCACCGCCTCGACGCCCGGCGAGATCAGGAACAAGCGCACGCCGTGGGTTTGATTGACGGGCCCCGACCAACCGAGCGTCCATTCGCGAAAGCTCCAAGTGGGGAGCCCGGGTCCGGTTTGGATCACGGCCTTCGGGTCCTGCTCGTCGAGTCGTTTCGAGGCCTCTGGTTGCGGTTTTTCCACGCGCTCGGCTTCACGTCCGAGCGACGCGAGCGGCATGCCCTTGCCGAGCCGGAGTATTTCGTCTTTCGGCGTATCCGCTCGTGGCGCCAGCTCCACCGGAGCGGTGGCGGGCTCCATGTGTGCGAACTTCGTCTCGGACACGAACGTGAGGCCGAGCTTGGACTGAGCTTCGGCGTCGATCTGGGGATAGATGGCGTGGCGCACCTGATCGACGGAGAAGTCGATCAACAGTACGCCGAACGTGAGCGCAGAGGCGAACCAGCCGAGCCGCACCGCGCTGCGCGCTCGCCCCCTCGGAATCACGCTCAAGAGCGCCCAGCCGCCGAGTAGTCCGATGAACACGTACTTGGGCGCGCCCGATTCTCCGTGGCAGAGCACGAGCGCCGCGAGCGTCGCGACTCCCCACGCCGGCGTCGAGAGCCGCGCCACGGCGAGCGCTACGACGAGCACGAAGAAGAGAGCGAACAAGTCCCAGCTCGCAAACCAAGTCCCCGGTGCGCTGTCGACGCCGGTGGCCGCGAACAAGCGCCAGCCCGGCGGCAGCTGGAGTCGAGCCGAAAGCGACTGGACGTCTTCGGACCAACCTACCGCGGAAAACTCGGCGTGGCGCTCGAGCCGCGACTCCCCCACGAGCGACAGCTGGGCTTCGCGGAGCTCGACGCCGCGACGCCCTCGCTCGGGGTCGAGCGTGATGAGCCGATCGACGCCGTCGACGCTGACTCGACCGAGCTCGCCGTGCACGAGATCGAGTCGCCAGTCGCGCCGTAACCGCCCGGTGAACTCGTCGCGCACGGTGAAGCCGCCGCCGTCCAGGTCCAACCAGAGCGTGCGCGCCAGGGTGAGCTGGTTCGGCGGCGGCGATGCTTCGCCGCGCCGCGTTTCCCGGAGCACGAGCACCGTCTTGGGACTCAAGCGAAACGCGGGCAGCGAGCGCCAGTCTTCGGCAAGGCTCGTGCGGGTCGGATCGACCGAGGGCGCTCCGGACAGTTCCACTTCGCGCAGCTCCGGCCTGGCCTCGAAAACCCAGATTTCGTGGTCCGGCCAAGGCTCGGCGTGCTCGCCGGGCCCGAAGCGCGCGCGCGGCCCTTCGACGCGCGCCACGATTTCGATCGTGTGGGTGCCGGCGCGAAGCTCGACGAGCAGGGACCCGTCCGATTCGAACCGCGCGGGCAGCTCGGAGGTCAGACTGAGCGGAACCGAGCCCGCCACGAGCACCTTCTTCAAGGTGTGCTCGCGCGCGCGCCCTGCCGCCCGAACGAGGAGGCGCGTCGTCATCAGCATTGGCACGCCGTCCGCCAGACGGCGCATGACGTCGAGCGAAACGGATTCGCGCTCCGTGCTCGTTTCGGATGTCGCACGCAACCACAACCGCGCGCCGTCGCGCTTGGGGAAGACGACAGGCCGGCCATCGACGCTGAGCACGACGCGCGCCGTCGACGGCGGGATGTCCAACCCTTCCGGCGCCTCTTGCCAGATGAACTTCCCCTCGACGAGGTGCGTGCCCCGGTCGAGCAGCACCGCAGGGAGCGAGCTCTCCTCGAGCACCGGGACGAGCCTTCCTTCGACGCGAACGTCGGCCGGCCACTGCCCCGCGGAGCCCGGCAAGCGGACGAGCTGCTTTCGATCCACGCGTAGGGCAAGCTCGAAGCGCCCACCCGTTCGATCGACGTCGAGGGCGAGCTCGCCGGGCCAGGCGC
>DASWGX010000156.1:0-1598 GCA_036393455.1 Polyangiaceae bacterium | reverse complement strand
GATCAAACGGCCGTCGTGACGCGGCACTTGAAGGAGCTCGAGCTCGACGACCGACGCTATCCGCCGCGCTACCTCCTATCCCGGTTCGCCGCCGAAAAACGCGAGGGACGCGGCCCCGACATCGCCGAGTTCGACGACGCGACGCTGGCGCAGCTGTTCGCGCGCTACCAAGGCGCGCTGCGTGCCTCCAACGCCGTGGACTTCGAGGATCTGATCTTCTACGTGCTCGGGCTCGCGGAAAGCGAGACGGGCGCCGGACGCGAGCTCCGGGCGCGGTTCCAGCACGTGCTGGTGGACGAGTTTCAGGACACCAATCTCAGCCAGTACCGCCTGGTTCGCGCCTTTGCGGCCGCGCACCGGAACCTCTGCGTGGTCGGCGACGACGATCAATCGATCTACCGCTGGCGCGGCGCGGACGTTCGTCTGATCCGCGGCTTTCGCCAGGACTTCCCCGAGGTAGTCGTGGTCAAGCTCGAGCAGAACTATCGCTCGACGGCCAACATCGTCGCGGCGGCTCTCGGGGTGATCGAGCCCGCGGCGGAGCGCGAGCCGAAGCGGCTCTGGACGGACGCGCCCCGAGGCGAGCCCATAGTGGTACGAGCCGTGCGCGACGAGCGCGCGGAGGCGGCCGCGGTGGTGCGCGGTATCCGGCGTGAGATGGAACGGGGCGTTTTGGCGAGCTCGATTGCGGTTTTCTACCGCGTGCACGCACAGTCCCGTGTGCTGGAAGAGGCGCTGCGCGCCGAAAACGTCCTGTATCAAGTGGTGGGCGGCATGCGCTTCTTCGAGCGCGCCGAGGTCAAGGACGTCCTTGCCTACCTCCGTCTCGTAGACAACCCGAAGAGCGATGCCGACCTCTTGCGCGTCATCAACACTCCGCCGCGCGGCATCGGTCAGAAAACCGTGGCGCGGCTCCTGGAGACGGCTCAAGAGGACACGCTGAGCGCGTATGAAGCTCTCGCCGCGACGTTGAGCGGTGACGCGCTCGGCTCCGCAGCGAGGAAAAAGCTCGCGGCCTTCCACGAGCTCTTGGAGGAGCTGTTCCGAGCGGCTCCCGAGCTCGGACCGCGCGAGCTCGCCGAACGCGTGCTGGAGCGAACGAACTATCGGCGGGCGCTCGAGGAGCAAGATTCGGCCGAGGCGGACGCTCGCCTCGAGAACATCGCGGAGCTTCTGGGCTCGCTCGAGGAGTACGCGGCCGACGCCCACGAGGCGGGAGAGCCTGCCACGCTGAGCGGCTACCTCGAGCGCGTGTCCTTGGTCGCGGCGGTCGACAACATGGTCGACAAGGCCGTTTCGCTGATGACGGTACACAGCGCCAAGGGGCTCGAGTTCGACGCCGTGTTCTTGACGGGAATGGAAGAGGAAATCTTTCCCTATCGCGGGCTCGATAGCGAGCACCCCGAGGAGCTCGACGAAGAAAGGCGGCTCGCCTACGTCGCCGTCACGCGCGCGAGGAAACGGCTTCATGTCACGCACGCCGCGGTTCGGAGCTTGTTCGGGACCACGCGCTACCTCACGCCGAGCCGGTTTTTGGAAGGGATTCCTCCGGAGGTCGTGCGGCACGAAGGCGAAACGAGCTTCGGCGTGACGCGCGG
>DASWGX010000155.1:0-7749 GCA_036393455.1 Polyangiaceae bacterium | reverse complement strand
GCGCGCGTCAGGTGCTCGTCCGAAAGCTCGAACTTGCGCTGGGCCAGGTAGGCTCGTCCCAGAATTTGGTGCGCCAGCGGCGCTTCGACGTCGAGCTGGACGCCGAGCTTGGCTTCGTGAAGCCCCGCGTGGATCCGGCGCTGATCGAGCAGCGCGGCCGCGAGCAGCGTGTGGGCGAGCGCGTGCTCCGGAGCGCGGCCGAGCACCCGCCGCAGCGCCTCCACCGCTCCGTGCAGGTTTCCCGAGCGAAGCTTTTGCCGCGCCACGTCGAGTTCGCGCTCGAGACCGTCGTCGAACGTCACAAGAAGACTCCTGCCCACGGACCGAACCATTGCGAGGCTTTGACGCGCAGGACGACGGCGAGCACGACCACGATCAAGCCGCTCTTCGCCTGGCCGCCGAAGTGGGTGTAGAGCTCGAACCCTCGCGATTGAGTCAAGTGCAGCAAGTAGGCGATGCAGAGCTTGTAGGCGACGAAGACCAGCGACACGTAGGGGTAGAAGGACTCCGGAACGTAACCGTGCGCCACGAGCTCCGACCCGGCGAGCACGAGCAGCGCGACCCCGGCCACGCCGGTGCCGACCAGGAGCGCCTCGCGTCGCCGCGTGGGACTGCCGAAGGCGAAGCCGTTGAAGAGAAACCAGCTCCAGCCGAGGGCCGCGCCGCCCAACATGGAGGCGAGGAAAATCCAAAACGGGTTGACGCTGAGTCGCGACAGCCTCGAAGGCTCGGGTTCGTCGAGGATGCGGTACTTCTCCGCCATCGGGTCACGCCTTTCCGTGGCGTTCGAGAAATGCGAGCACTTCGTCGTATTGCCCGGCTTCGTTGGCGTAACGGGCGTAGTTTCGAGCCGTGGTCAACCACTCGAGCGTCGTGGGAGCGACTTCCGTGAGCGCGGTGTTCAGGTGATCGCGCGAGACCGGCACTTCGCGCCCCCGTTCGAGCGATGCTTCGATGGCTTCGTCGACGGCGCTTTCGACCAGGTTCTTCAGATCGGCGCCGGAGAAACCGCTGGTCCGTTTCGCCAGCAGGGCCACGGACACCTGGTTTTCGACCGGACGCTCCAGCAGCAGCTGGCGCAGAATCTCGGCTCGCGCTTCCACGTCCGGCGGCGGGACGAAGAGCATACGATCGAAGCGGCCCGGGCGGCGAAACGCCGCGTCGACGGCCCAGGGCACGTTGGTGGCGCCCAGAATCAGCACGCCCGAATTGTTCTGCGCGAAGCCGTCCATCTCGGAAAGGAATTGGCTGACGAGCTTCGACGACGTCGCTTCGCGCGTGTACTGGCGTTTGCCGGCCAGCGCCTCGAGCTCGTCGAAAAACAGAATCGCCGGGGCCTTGGAGCGGGCGTTCTCGAACAGGGCATGGAGCTTCCGCTCGCTCTCGCCGATGTACATGTCGAGCACGTCGGAAATGGCCACGTTGAAAAAGGCGGCGTTGCATTCACCGGCCGTCGCGCGGGCCAGGAGCGTCTTGCCGCAGCCCGGCGGCCCGTAGAGCAGAATGCCGCCACCGCTCCGGCGCCTGAAGCGCTGGAACACCGAGGGCTTTTTGTAGGGCAGGATTATCTTGCGCGTGATCTGCTTTTTCACCGCGGAGAGTCCGCCGACGTCGGCGAACGTCATGCGTTCTCGCTCCGGAACGAGCAGGCGGTGAACCTCCGTCGCGTCGGTGTCGTCGTTCGAGATCACCCGCAGCGCTGGTCTGCCCGGCGCGGCCGCGATTTCCTTGATCACCGCGCCGAGCGTGGCCTTGAGCTCCAGATCCTCGAGCGCCGAATTTTCTTCGACGGCCTCCGCGTAGGCTTGGTTCGCCTCGACGCGCTTTCCGAGCGCGCAGAGCGCCCTCGCCCGGACGAGCTTCGTCTCGGCGCTCCCGCCGTCGAGCAGCGAAAGGGCGCCTTCGGGTTTTCCGACCGCGAGCAATCCTTCGGCTACCACGCGTCGATCGCCTTCGTCGCTGAGCGCGTTCGTCGGCACTCCATCGAGCAGTTCACGCAGGGCGTCGGTGTCCTTTCGCGCCAAGAGCTCTCGCGCCAAAAGGCATGCGAGCTTGGTGTTGTCGGGGCTCTGGGCCAGCGCCGCTCGCAGCGCTTCGAAGGTCGAATCGTCCACGGTGCCCTCTCGTTAGCGGCTTTTGTGCTGGAAGTCCCGCGTGTCCGCGCCGAGGCGGAGCTCGAGCAACGGAAGCCGGCGGCCCGCGATGCTCGCCGAAGGCTTCGAACCCACGCTGCGCGGGCCGCAGGCGCGGTGGAAGCCCATGGCATTGGGGTCGCCCTGGATCACGAGGGTTCGGTAGCCAGGCTCGTTGGCTTTGCCGTGCGGCGTGCCGCGCGGCCGTATCCGCGGCCGATCTCGGACGGTTCCACGAACAGGTGGCCGAGCTCCAGTGTACTTGGCTTCGGCGGCTGACGCAGGCGTCGGGCATCTCCGCCGCTCACGGCGCTCGATCGGCGCCGTCGTCACGTTCCTCGACTCGACCGAGCTCGCGCAAGAAGGCGCGCAAGACGTCGATGCCGTCGTGCTTGCGAGCGAGCTTTTCGCGCTCGGCTTCAGTCCATTCCAAAAGCAGGAGGAGCGGCACTCCGTCGTCTCTGGTGCCCGCGAGCGCCTGCGCCGCGCGTCCGAAGGCTCGCGTGACGCGAGCCTTCGCGATGAGACGCGTCAGAGGATGGGCAAACGTGGCGCAAAAGCTCGGGTCCGAGCTCACCGTGTATTCGCGACACGCGAGCGGCCGCTCGGCGTAGACGGTGCACGCTTCGTTGTCGAGAAACGGACAGGGAATGCCGAGCTCGAAGTAACGGCGCGCCACGTCGGTCAAGAGCGCCTCTTCCTCCAAGGCCTCTGCGGCGAGGAACGCGCGCGAACCGGTGCGTCCCAGAATCCCCGTTTGCTCCGCGCGCCGGAGCGCCGCTTCCAAGCGAGCTTCGAAGCGCGCGCGCTCGGCCTCCGGCATCGTCGCGATCGCGGCCCTCAGTACGAACGCCTCGGGCCCGGTCAACATGACGAGGTGCCGGCAGCAGGCCGCGCAGCCCTGACGGCAGGTGGGCGACTGACCGCTGCTCCGTGCCGCCGCCTCGAGGGTGCGCGCCGTAAGCTCCCGGGCTGTCGGCAGCACCTCCATCAGGGTCGTCGGGCCGGGGACGAAGGGCAGCTCGAAGGAGTGTTCGTTCCCCAAGATCCGCAGGTGAACGCAAGCTTTTTCGCTCCGCATCGGAAGAGCATAGCGTCCCGCGGGCCCGGAACGGCGCGCAATTGGTGATACCGCCCTCCGTGTAGAAACGTCGCGCTGACGTTGGCCGGTTTTGCTGCAATTCTAGCCTGCTGCGTGCCGCGCTCGACGCCATCGTCAGGCAGGAGAACCTTGAAGAGTCCAACTGGGCAACGTTTCGATTGGCGCGGCCTCGGCGTGCTTTCGGCGTGCGCGGTCTTGCTCGACGCTGGCTCGGCTGGGGCGCTGACGCAGCCGACGGGGGAGATAATCCCGGCGGACCAGGACGTCTTGAACGAGCTCGTCGCCCTCGGGGAGACGATCGATCCGCTCACCGACGCAGCGGTGACTCCGCAGACGTTCAGACCGGAATGTAGTCTGACCTTTACGCTGCTGCGCAGGCTCACCGACTTTCGGAATTCCTTCGGCTGGTACAACGTAACCGGGCAGGTACCCGCCGCCGACGAGCTCTACGAGTTCATCCACTGCGACGACGTTCCTGTTCCGTGGGAGCAAGGCACGAACCAGACGTCGCGCGTGCTCGCCATCAAGGACGACCCCCGCTATCTCGGCGGCGAGATCGGCTTCTTCCAGGCGCGTGCCCTGAGCGGGGGCTGCGCGAACGTCGGCGACCCTGCGACGGTCCAGTTCGTGGTGTATTCGCAGCCGGAGCTCAATCCCGAAGATACGCCCGAGCCGTTCATTCACCTCATCATCATGGACAGCAAGATCCAGTCGAACGTCTTTTACTTCGCCTGGGAAGATCTGATCTCAGGGGGCGACAACGACTTTTCGGATCTGCTCCTGCGCATCGAGGGCATTACGTGCTCCGGCGGGGGCGAGGCGTGCGACACGGGCGAGAGCGGCGTGTGCGGGCCGGGCCTCACCCAGTGCGAGAACGGTGAAATCGTCTGCTTGCCGCGGCAAGCTGCGAGCGACGAGGCGTGCAACGGGCTCGACGACGACTGCGACGGCGCCGTGGACGACGGCGATCTCTGTGAACCAGGAGAAATCTGCGATCGCGGCGTTTGCATTCGCTCCTGCGGCGGCGGCGAGTTTCGTTGCAGCGCCGGGCTCGTATGTCGGGACGACGGCTACTGTGTCGACCCGGCGTGCGAAACGGTACAGTGCGACGTGGGCCAGATTTGCTACGCGGGGGATTGCGTCGATCCTTGTGGCGGCGTCGTGTGCCCGTTCGGGCAGGAATGTCGAGCGGGTCGCTGCGTCGATCCGTGTGCCGGAGTCGCGTGCGGCGACAACCGCGTGTGCATCGACGGTGCGTGCTTGACGACCTGCGAGTGCAGCGGCTGCGGGGACGGAAGTCTGTGCAGCGCGGACCGGGGGATGTGCATCGAGGCCGCCTGCAACGACGTCAGCTGCGAGCCCGGCACCCATTGCGAAGGTGGCTCTTGCGTGGACGACTGCGACGGCGCCGTGTGCCCTCCAGGGCAGTCGTGCGAGGCGGGCGAGTGTGTCGGTGAAATTTCGGAACCCGGCTCCCAGTCGAGCTCATCGGGCGGCGGCACCTTCGACGGCGGCATTCCGGCAACCGGCAGCGCTTCGAGCGTCGGCTCTGGGTCGAGCAGCACCGGTTCGAACGGCGCCGGCGGCGCGAGCAGCGGGCGTCGCAACCGCGCCGAGGCGTCCGGCTGCGGGTGCCGGTTCGCCCCCGGCCCGTCGGGCGCGGCGCTGGCGTTCCTGGGTCTGGCCGCGGCCTCGTGGTTCGCGCGGCGGCGGCGAGAGACCGGAAAGAACGCCGCGCGGCGCGGTTAGCCGGAGCGGCTTAGTCCGACCCACACTCGCATCGCGACGCGGCGACGCGAGAGGTCGCCGAGCGCACGCGCTCGCGCGCCGCTCGGCAGCGCGGTGCGGTTTCACCCGTGATGTCGCAGAGCCGCCCGGCGGCGCGCGCCATCGATTCGAGCGCGCGGCAAGCGACGTCGCACGGATCAGTCGCCACGGAACGCTCGGGCTCCGCGCGGGCGGGCGTGGGTGCCGCTTGCGGTGCGGCCCGCGGTTCCTCGTCGTAGTCGGCGCCGGCCGCGCCGGCTTCGGACGTCACGGTCACTTCGCTTTCCGCATGGACCGGCGTTTGCGTGTCGCCGGGCTTCCCCGCGGGCGGCTCCTCGAGCGGCAAGGAGGCGTTCAGGCGTTGCTCGTCGAGAGCGAGCTCGCGCTCGATGGCATCGAGATCCGTCGTCTCGCCTCGTTGCGACTCGAGGTCGGACGCGGGCGAGATTGCCGGCGCTCCCGCGCGCTCCGCCGTGCAAGCCGCCACACACGAGAGAGCAAGGGCCGTGCCGATGGCCAGAGCCCGCGCCGAGCTCGCGCCCGCGTAGGAGTAGGAACGGTGCACGGCTGGCAAAGTACACCAAGTGCGCGGCGGCGCGGAGCTCCGTCCGTCCAGCTCGGCGGGATACTTTCACGTCGTCGGCTCTGCCCGGGCAGGGAGAGGCTTTTTGCTAGCTGCGGCTACTAAAACGCTTAAGCTTCGCGTGGTGATGCCAGCGCCACGACCGAACGGTGGAACCGCGGCGGAGCGAGCGGCTCGGGCCTTGGCGGGCGCGTGGATCGCTTTGGCGGCGCTCATCGTGGTGCTCAGCTGCTCGACGACGCCGGGAAACGACGGCGGTGGTCGGGGCACCGGAAGTTGCAGCTCCGGCCTCGCCGCCTGCGGTGCCGGTGTGTGCGCCAACATAGAGGCCGACCCCGGTCACTGCGGCGGCTGCGGCACGAGCTGCGAGGTCGGGCAAGAATGTCGAGCCGGCGGCTGTCAATGCATTGCTGCGCTCGCCGCGTGCGCTTCGGGCTGCACCAACACACAGTCCGATCCCGACAACTGCGGGCAGTGCGGCAACGCTTGTGCGGCCGAGCTGTTCTGTAATCGTGGCGTCTGTTCGGCAAGCTGCGACGCGGATCTGGCGGCGTGCGGCCGGGCGTGCGTCGACACGGCCGCGGACGTCATGAACTGCGGCATGTGCGGTGCGTCGTGCGGTGCCGGACAAACCTGCGCGGCGTCGTCGTGCACCTGCATTGCCGCCGGGCAGAGCGTGTGCGGCGGGCAGTGCACGGACGTGCTCGCCAACGACAGCCATTGCGGCACGTGCGGGCTCGCTTGCACCCTCGGTCAGACGTGTGCGGCGGGCGCGTGTTCCGGCGCGGGTGTCGGCGGCGCCGGAAACACGGGAGCCGGCGGCGCCGGGGGCGGTGCGACGGGCTCGGGCAGCGGGCTCCTGGTCGGCAGCATGTGCTTCCCGGTGTGTGCGAGCGGCGCGTCGACGGCATCGCCGTCGAAATGGCGACGCGCGGCCATGGCCGCCGGCTGATTCTGATTTCGCCGTTCACGAGCACGGTGGACGTCGGCAAGAAGCTCTTGCCCATCGTGCCGGTCGCGCTACTCCTCGACGACCGCTACGACAACGCGGCCAAGGCGCCCGGAGTGCGGTTGCCCGCGCTCGTCGTGCACGGCACGGCGGACGGCGTGGTGCCGTTCGAAATGGGAAAGCGAATCGGCGCACTCTTGCCCGAGGCCGAGCTCATGGCCGTTGCAGGGGCTGGACACAACGACCTGTTCGACCGATTCGGCGCTGCGGTCTTGCCTGCGATTACGGCTTTCGCGCGCGGGGCGAAGCTGCGCTGAGGGACTTCGACTCCGAATCACACGCCGTCGCGGCGAGCAAGGCCACGAGCCCCAGGTTCGATGGCCCTACGCTCAATCCGCGCATGACTCGAGGGTAGCACTCGGCTCCGAGATCGTGTCAACGGCCCGCGAAGACGGCGGCTCTGCGAAGGCCGGCGCTCGAGCCGCAAGATTGCCTCACCGTTGCGATTCGTCATGTGACGAAAGCGCGACGAGCGCGCGCGGCTCTCCGCGAGCGCCGCGCGGCGCCGGATGGCGCTGCGCTCGCTTCCTCGTCACTCGCAAGTGATGGTTACCGGATGCGTGTGACCTTCCTCGCTGGTGCTGTTGACCGTGATGCTGTCGCCTGCCGCGAGCGCGGCGAAGTCGTCGGCGTCGAGGGTGATCTCGTGATCGTGCCCCAGTACCGAGCTCAGGGCGTAGGTCGTCTCCGTGCCGGCTTCGACGTCTTCGGCCGGAACCGTGACGGCGTGGGTGTGCATGTTGACGGTCCCGACGTCCGCCTCGCAGGAGTCGACGCTCGGACCGGAGTCCATCATGCCGCCGGCTCCGCCGTTCGGATCCGTTCCGCCGCTGCCCGCGGATCCGCCCGCTCCCGTGGAGGTGGCACCGGTGGTACCGGTGTCACCGCTGGCGCTGCCGGTGTCACCGTCGTCCGAATCATCGCCACCGCACGAGGCGACGATGAAGCCGGCCGCCGCGCCGTACACGACGGCATTGCTCAGCAGGAACTGCTTGCGGGTGATCTCTATGCTCATGGGGATGAACCTCCGTTAGGCAAAGGACACTGATTGACGTTTCACGGTGAAGCGCGTGCGCCGTGACGTGCGAGGACCATGCCGACTGAAGACAGCCGACCGAAGACACCGTGCACGCCGCATCGCAGCGGTGTGACTGGA
>DASWGX010000154.1:0-4051 GCA_036393455.1 Polyangiaceae bacterium | reverse complement strand
GCGTGATCGTGTTCACGGAGTACGGTGACACCATGCGCTACCTCCAGCGGACGCTCGGGCAGGCCCTGGAAGACACGCACCTCGGTGACGAGCGCATCGCGGTCTTCCACGGCGGCATGGGGGACGCGGCACGCGAGGAGCTGCAAGCGGCGTTCAACGGCGCCCCCGCGGAGCACTCGGTGCGCATCCTCATCGCCACGGATGCAGCGCGCGAAGGCTTGAACCTGCAAAACCACTGCGCGGACCTATTCCATTTCGACGTGCCCTGGAATCCGGCGCGCATGGAGCAGCGCAACGGCCGTATCGACCGCACGCTGCAACCCGAGCCGGTCGTGCGCTGCCACTACTTCGTCTATCCCGCGCGCGCGGAAGACGCGGTGCTCGAAAAGCTCGTCGAGAAGGTGGAGACGATTCAGAACGAGCTGGGGAGCCTGGGCGAGGTGGTGATGGAGCGCATCGAGAAAGCGCTCGAGCGCGGCATCGATTCAGCCACCGGCGGCGATATCGAACAAGCGGAGCAGCTGCCGGAGCAGGCCGAGACGACCAAGCAGGAGCTGGAGAGCCAGCGCGCCGAAGTGAAGGCGCTCAAGCGCGACATCGACGACGTGCGACGCATCCTCGGAAAATCGCGCGAGGTGATGGACTATCGCGAAGAGCTCTTGCGCGACGCCATCGACGTCGGGCTCGAGCTCGCGGGTGCCGAGCCGCTGTGCCCGATGAAAGAAGTCGTGGACGGTCAAACGGCGTTCGAGCTGTCGGGGCTCGGCGCGAGCTGGGATCGCACGCTCGATACGCTGCGTCGGCCGCGCCGGCGCGACGAGGCGGAATGGCAATGGCGAAAGGAGCCGCCGCAGCCCGTCGTGTTCAAGGCACCCGACCGCATCGGCGAAGAGCGGGTGCACCTGCACCTCGGCCATCCGTTCGTGCAGCGTATCCTGTCGCGATTCTTGTCGCAGGGCTTCGGCGTCGAAGACTTGTCGCGCGCGACGGTAGTGCCCGAAGACAAGACGGGCGATCCGCGCGCCATCGCTTTCGGGCGGCTTTCCTTGTTCGGGCCGGGCGCCGCGCGCTTGCACGACGAGCTCATCGTCGTGTCGGCGCCGTGGCGCGAGAGCGGGGAGGGCGATCACCTGGTACCGAGCGGCGACGAGGAAGACAGCCGCTTGATCGAGCGGCTCGAGCAGGCCTTCGTCGATACGCGTGCGCTGCCCGACGTGCCGGAAGCGCTCCGGCGCCGCCTCGCGGCCACGGCGGCCGCGGATTTCACCGCGCTCTGGCCGCACGTGCGCGACGAGGCCGACGGTCATGCGCACGAGGCCGCGCAGCTCTTGGCCGCGCGCGGCGAAAAGGAAGCCGAAGACTTGACGAAGATCCTTCGCGCGCAGCGGGTCGAGATCGAAAAGCAGCTCAATCGCCAGCTTGAGCTCTTCGCGGAGCTCGAGGGCGACACCATGAAGCAGCAGCGCGAGCAGCTCGAGAGTGAGCGCGACGACATGAAAAAGCGTCTCGGCCGCATCGAGCAAGAGCTTCGCTCCGAGCCCGACGAGCTGCGTGCGCTCTATGCCGTGAGTCTCGAGCGGCTGGTGCCGGTGGGGCTGGTTTACCTTTGGCCCACGACCAGCCTATGAGGGGGACCGAGTGACCGACGCCGATCGACATTTCCACGAGCAATGGCTCGGCATGGCGCAGCCCTCCGAGGGGCTCGTCGTTTCGCTGCCGGTGCTGGTGGACGCGCAGTGCGTGGAAAAATTGCCGCGCGAGGCGCACGTTCGCTTTCTTGTCGAGCTGGTCGAGGATGGGGAGACGCAACGCATCGCCAGCTTGCCCGGAGTGCTCGAGCACGTGCTCGAACTCGCTGCGGAGCGCTTCGACGAACGAGACGCGATCCAGAAGGAAGTGAGCCTGTATGTCCCCGAAGGCAAGCAACAGCTCAGGCCCACGCGCGCCTTGAAATGGAACAAGCCGCCCGAAGCCGCGCCCGGGGCGGCGGACGCGACGCCGGCTTCCGTCGCCGCGCGGCCCTACGCGATGCTGGTCTGGGAAGTGCCGCCGGAGGTGACGGACCTCGACGAGCCGGAGACCGTGACCGGCACGTGGGAGTACCCCGCGCAGGCCAAGATGGAACGGCTGCTGCGCGAGTGCCGCGTGCCGATCGGTCTTCTCACGAACGGCTGGGAGCTTCGCCTGGTCTACGCGCCGCACGGCGAATCGAGCGGCTGGGTCGCCTTTCGCGTCGCGGATATGGCCTCCGTCAGTGGGCGGCCCATCTTCGACGCGTTCGTGATGCTGCTCGGCCGGCAGCGCTGGTTCGGCGTCGCGCCGGAGCGGCAGTTGCCGGCCATTTTGGTGGAGAGCCGCAAGCGCAACGCCGACGTCACCAACGAGCTCTCGCGCCAGGTGTTCGAGGCGCTCGAAGTCCTTTTGGCGGGCTTTGCCGCCGCGGACGAGCGCGACGGCAGCGACCTCTTGCGCGCGGCGCTCGAGCGCGAGGACGCGCACTTGTACGCGGGGCTGCTCGCGGTGCTCTTGCGCCTCGTGTTCGTGCTCTACTGCGAAGACCGCGCCCTTCTGCCGGTCGAGGACGAGCTTTTCGAAGCGCACTACAGCTTGCTCGGCCTGTTCGACGAGCTCGAGGCCGACCAGGGCAAGTACCCGGACACGATGCACCGGCGCTTCGGCGCCTATCCGCGGCTGGTCAGCCTGTTCCGCGCCGTGTTTCTCGGCGTCAAGCACGGCAAGCTCGAAATTCCCCCGCGGCGCGGCGGCCTGTTCGACCCCAACACCTATCCATTTCTCGAAGGCTGGGGCCCCGAGGGCAGCGCGCCGATCAACGCGGCCGAAGCGCGCGCGAGCGTGCGCGTGCCGAGCGTGGACGACGGCACGGTGTTCACCGTGCTCCACAAGCTCGTCTACCTGAACGGGCAGCGGCTTTCCTACAAGGCGCTCGACGTCGAGCAGATCGGCAGCGTGTACGAAGCGCTGATGGGTTTCGACGTGCAACGCCTTGCGACCGGCGCCGTGCGCATTCGGCTCGGCAGCAAGAAAGGTTCGGCGCGCGTGTGGGTGGAGGCCGAGCGCCTGCTCGCGGTGCCGAAGAACCAGCGCCAGCGCTGGCTCCAGGACGAGCTCGGCTTCGACAAGAACGTCGCGGCAAAGATCGCGAGCGCCGTGGCCGGAGCGAACGACGCCGAGGCGGCGCTCACGGCGCTCGAGCCGCTCAGCGGCAGGCGCCCCGAGCGCGCGGCGGCCGGTACGCTCGCGATCCAACCCGGCCCCGAACGCCGCCGCACCAGCAGCCACTACACCCCGCGCGAGCTCACGGAGCCCATCGTCAAGCGCACGCTCGACCCGCTCATCAAGGCGATCGGCGAGGAGCCGCCGAGCGAAACGCTCTTGAACCTCGTCATTTGCGACCCCGCGATGGGCTCGGGGGCGTTCTTGGTCGCGGCGTGCCGCTACCTGGCCGACCACGTGGTGGCGGCGTGGACGCGCGAGGGGAAGCTCGAAAAAATCGCCGACGCGCACGAAGACGTCGTGAACCACGCGCGGCGCCTGGTCGCGCAGCGGTGTCTGTACGGTGTCGACAAGAACCAGTACGCGGTTCAGCTCGCGCGCCTGTCGCTCTGGCTCGTCACCATGGCGCGCAACGAGCCGTTCACCTTCGTCGACCACGCGCTCCGCCACGGCGACAGTTTGGTGGGTCTGAGCTTCGACCAGCTCAAGGCGTTCCACTGGAAGCCGGAAAGGCAGGTGGAGCTCTCAGCGACCCTCTTGAAAGAAGCGCTCGACGAGGCGATCGGCATTCGCCAGCAGATTCAGGAGCTGGCCGGGGAGGGCACCCCTGCGGCCCAGCGCGAGAAAGAAAAGCTTCTGTTCGATGCCGAGGACGCGATCGACCGCGTACGGCTGATTGGAGATTTGGTGGTCGGCGCGTTTTTCGCAGAGCCGAAGGAAAAGGCGCGGCAACGGGAGCGTGATCGGCGGCTCGATCTGGTGGCGCAATGGCTTTTGGCGGACAAGAGCGGGGAAGGGGACAAAGCTTCCGACCTCG
>DASWGX010000153.1:0-1680 GCA_036393455.1 Polyangiaceae bacterium | reverse complement strand
CGCCCACTCGGCCGCCACGGCCTCGAGCCGCCCCGCTTGCGCGGCGTCGCCGGAGGCGCGCGCCTTTTCCGCTCGCGCAGCGGCGTCTTCGGCTTTGGTCAAGAGGTCTTTCGCGACGCGCGGCGCGAGCTCGGAGCGGCGGAGCCTCTGGATCGCCTGCCGGGCGCTCTCCGGCTCACCGGCGGCCTCGGCGTTCACGGCGAGGCCGAGCGCGGCGGAAGCCGGAAAGAGGAGAATCGCGAGGGTACGGCGCTGCCGTGGCACGGGCGGAACAAGCCACGTGAGGGCTCCGGGGTCAAGGGCTCTCGTGCTCGCTGGAGCTTCGCGGTATAGGCCGGTCGCTGATCGCTCGGGCCACTTCACCCGCGTCGAACTTGGAGTAGGTATGCCGAAGGACCAACGCGCCAGCTGGGACGAGTACTTCATGCGCATCGCGACGGACGTCGCTTCGCGCTCGACGTGTGATCGCAAGCACGTGGGCGCCGTCGTAGTGCGTGATCGCATCCTCTTGGCCACGGGCTACAACGGTTCGCTGCGCGGCCTCGATCACTGCGACGACGTCGGCCATCTGATGGATGCAGGACACTGCGTGCGCACGGTGCACGCTGAGGCCAATGCGCTGGTTCAGGCGGCACGCAACGGAGTGCGCCTCGACGGGGCGGACATCTACGTGACCGCGTCGCCCTGCTTTTCGTGCTTCAAGCTGATCGCCAACGCGGGCGTCCAGCGCATCGTGTTCGGGGAATTCTACCGCGATCAGCGGATCTTCGAGTTCAGCCGCGCGCTCGGCATCGATCTCGTCCACTTCGAGTTCGGGGCGCTCGGCGGCGCCGGGGAAACGGGTGCATGAGGCGAGTCGCCGTCGCGACCGGGGGGCCGTCCGCGGAGGCGGAGGTGAGCCGAGCCTCCGCCGAAGGGGTAGTCAGGGCGCTCACGGCCGCGGGCTACGCCGCGAGCGCGATCGAAGTCGGACCGAGGCTCGCGTCGGAGCTCGAAATAGCGGGGTTCGAAGTGGTTTTCCCGGTGACCCACGGCGGGCCGGGCGAAGACGGGTCCCTTCAGGGCCTGCTCGAAATCATGGAGCTCCCGTACGTCGGGTCGGGCGTGTTGGCGAGCGCCGTTGCCATGGACAAGCCGAGCGCCAAGGCCGTGTTCGAACGTCACGGGCTCCCCGTCCTCGACGACTGGGTGGTCGGCGCGGCGGAAGCGGCGCGCGCACAGGCCGCTTCGGCGCTGGATCGGCTCGGGCCGAGTGTGGTGGTGAAGCCGTCCGCGGGCGGTTCGGCGATCGGCGTCACCATTCTGCGCGAAACGAGCGAGGCGGAGCTGATCGCGCACGTCGAGAGCGCGCTCGTGAGTGGCGCGCCAGTGCTCGTCGAGCCGTTCGTTTCGGGGCTCGAGGTGACGTGCGGCGTCCTGGAATGGCGCGGTCGCGCGCACGCGCTGCCGCCGACCGAGATCGTCGCCAAGGCGGCCGACTTCTACGACTTCACGTCCAAGTACGCGTCCGGAGGCAGTGAACACCGTTGTCCGGCGCCACTCGCCGAGGACGTGAGCCGGCGTGTGCAAGAGCTCGCGGTCGCCGCGCACCTTGCGATCGGCGCGCGCGATCTGTCGCGCGTCGATTTCATCGTGGTGCCCGCGCGCGGCATCGACGGCATCACGTTGCTCGAGATCAAC
>DASWGX010000152.1:0-8314 GCA_036393455.1 Polyangiaceae bacterium | reverse complement strand
AAGCCGCTGAGCTTTGCCGCGGGCTGCGAGCACTTATCGGGCGTACTCGAACCCGTAGATGAAGGGCTCCATCACCGGCTTGGCGCCGGGCGGCACTTCGACGATTGCGATGTGCAAGGTCTGGGGTCTGGCCCAGAGCATGCCGTGCCATTCCTTGCCGTCCGGACACGTCGTGTCGAGGCGGACGACGGTGGCGCCCTCCTTGTCGAACTTGCCGGTCAAGCGCAGATCTTTTTGACAGGTGGGCGTCACCAACTCGATCGCGGTCTTGAGCAGCCACCTGTCGCTCGGCTTTTCTCCGGGGCCGGGTTGAACCACGACGTGGTACGTCGCCGAATCGGCGGTCGTGACGCGGAAGGCGCGGTGCTGCCCTCGATCGGCGCGCTTCGCGCCCGCCGGCATCGGTACCGAAAAGTCGCCCTCGGCGTCGCGAAAGCGCTGCCATCCCTGCGGCAGGCTCGAAAGGTCTTCCGCTTTTGCCGCGCTCGGGTCTTTCTCGCACGCGTTGATGGCTCGAAAGCGAGGCATGCAACTGTCCGGCGGGAGCGCGACGCAAATGAGATCGGCGGCTTGTGCCGCGCACTCGAGCGCCTCGCGCGCAACCCCGGCGCACTCCGGGATCACTTCGTACTTGCCACAGTTGGCGCGGCAGCTCCGTCCCCACCTGTCGGAGCATTGCTTCGATAAGCGATCGCACCACGAGTGGCACGCCGCCCGAACGACTTCGAAGCTCGGTTGCTGCGGCGCCGTCGCAGGCTCGGGCGCCGAAACCGCGTCGGCCCCGTCGGCTTCGGAAGTCGCCGCGGACTGCGGCGCGGCGGGAACCGGCTCCACGGCGGGGTCCGGAGAAGGTTCAGGCGCCGTCGCGGGCGAGCTTTGGCGTTGGCCGCCGCACGCGACGACCCATGCGGCAACCAGGCAGGCTCCAGACGGACCCCAACGATGCTTGGACGACATCGGATCGACAGCGTAGCGCAGCGACCGACGGCGGCCCAAAAATGTCGCGCCGGTGCTAAGCCGTGCGGGTGGTAAACGAGCCGGCGGCGAGCCAAGCGGACGAACTCGAGGCGACGTCACGCGTCGCACTCGAGTGGCACGACGTGCTCGAACGCATCGCGAAGAACTGCGCGAGCAAGCCGGGCCGGCTGGCGCTCGCAGCGCGCGAGCCCGAATCGACGCTGGCCGGCGCGCGCAGCCGGATGGAGCGGACGCGCGACGCACTCGAGCTTCGCGGGAATGGCGCGCCGATCCCAGCCGGCGCCGTGCCGGCAATCGACGAGGTCTTGGCCCGCCTGGCCAAGGGCGTCCTGGCGAACGGCGCGGAGCTCCGTGACGTCGCGTCGGTGCTGTCGCGGGCTCGGCTGCTGCGCGACTACGCGCGCGAGCATGCGGCAACGTACCCCGAGCTCTGTCGAACGCTCGACAGCGAACCGAAACTCGATCGAATCCTCTCCCGCCTGGAGGCCAGCATCGAACCGACCGGGACCGTGTCGGACGCGGCGTCGAGCGCGCTCGCCGAAGCGCGCCGGCGCGCGCGCGACGCGCTGGCGACCCTGAGGCAGCGCCTGAACCAGCTGATCGGCCGTTACGCCGACGTCCTTTCGGGCGCCTACTTCACCGAGCACGAAGGCCGCTACACGCTGCCGGTGCGCTCCGACGCCCACTATCGTGTGGACGGAGCGGTGCTCGGCTCGAGCAACTCCGGCGGGACGCTGTTCATCGAGCCACGCGAAGTGGCGGACCTCGCCAATCAGGCGCGGCGCTGGGAGGCGAAAGTCGACGAGGAGACGGCGCGAGTGCTCGCCGAGCTCTCGAGCGTCGTGCGCGGCGAGCACGTGGCGGTGCTCGCCGCGGAGCGATCGTGCATCGAGGCGGACGTCCTCGGCGCGCTCGTCGCGTGGGCGGTCGAAACCTCTTCGGTGCCCATCGTCGTCACGGACGAAGTCGAAATCGACCTCCGCGATGCTCGCCACCCGTTGCTCGTGCTCGGTCCGGAGCCGGTCGTGCCGAACGACGTCCGGCTGCGCGAGCGCGAAGCCCTGGTGATTTCGGGGCCCAACGCAGGCGGTAAGACGGTGGCGCTGAAGTGCCTGGGTCTCTGCGCCTGGATGGTTCGCGCGGGGGTCCCGCTGCCGGTCGCACCGGGGTCGCGCCTCGGTTTCTTCGACCGGGTGTTCGCCGACATCGGCGATCGGCAGTCGCTGTTCCACTCGCTCTCGACGTTCAGCGCGCACGTGGAAAGCCTCACGAACGTGCTCGTCAACGCCGGCCCGCGCACGCTCGTGCTGCTCGACGAGGTAGCGTCGGGCACGGATCCCGAGGAGGGCGCGGCCCTCGCCGGCGCGGTGCTCGAAGCTCTGGTAGCCCGGGGCGCCACCGTCGCGGCCACCACCCACTACGAACGCTTGAAAGAGCTGGCCGCGGAGGACGGGCCGCTCGTCAATGCTTCGGTGGGGTTCGACTTCGACACGATGTCTCCGAGCTACCGGCTCACGCTCGGTGTTCCAGGTCCGTCGAGCGCCCTTTTCGTCGCAGCGCGCCACGGTCTGCCGGACGACGTCGTGGGCCGCGCGCGGAAGCTGCTCAGCGTGCAATCCGTCGAGCGCGAACAGGCCGTGATGAAGCTATCGCTCGCGCGCGAGCGGCTCGAGCTCGAGCGCGAAGCGCTCACGGAAGAACGGCGGCGACAAGCGGAGCTCGAGGCGGAGCTCGAAGGCGCGCGTGCGGCGTCGAAGGCGGAGGCCCTGGCTCGTGCCAAGCGCGAGACCGAAATCCTGGTGAGCGAGGTGCGCGCGGCTCGGGCGGAGCTGGAAGGCGCGCGGCGCAGACTGCGCGACAAGAAACTCGAAAAGCAGGAGCTCCGCGACACGGAGCGACAGGTAAACCGAGTCGCGGCGAAAGTCGCGCTCGGAGGCGCGCTGTCGGCGGTGGCGCACGGCGCGCCGGAGCCGTCGCCGTCACGGGCGAACACCGCTGCCGCCGTCGAGCTTGCTCCTGGAGATCGCGTCGTGGTGCGCGCGACCGGGGCATCCGCCACCGTGCTCGACGTCGATCAGCGCGGTGTGCAGCTGCGGGTCGGCGCGGTCCGACTCACCGTCCCTCGCAACGAAATCGGGCTCGCAAAGGGCCGCCCGCCGGCGAAAGAGCGCGCGGCACCGCGCCTCGCGCCCGCGGTGCGTTCAGCGCCGGTGCCCGCCGTGCGCACGCGCAACAACACGCTCGACCTCCGAGGCGCCCGGGTCGAGGACGCCGCCCCGCGCGTCGAGGCGTTCGCTGATCAGCTTTTGCGCGAAGGCGAGGCGGTCGGCTTCGTGCTGCACGGTCACGGCACCGGCGCCCTCAAAACCACGGTGCGTCAGCTCTTGCGCACCGCACGCTACGTGGAGCGCGCCGCCGAGGCCGACGCCGACCAGGGCGGCGACGCGTTCACGATGTTCTGGCTCCGCTGACGCGGATCCGGCGCTCGGCTAGCCAGATGGAGCGGAGGTTTCCTGGCGGCTCTCGACGAGCTCGGCGTTCCGTACCTGGTCGTCTCGAGGCGGCGCTGGCACCCTGGAAGGACTCAGCGACACTCGAGCGCAATCGGCTGGATCGCGATCGGCGACCCTGCCACGACGAGCGCGCGGTCGAAGCGTACTTCGACGCGATCGCCGGCTACGAACCCGTCGAAGTCGAACCTCACGTTGACGTCGTGCGCGCCGCCCGGAGCGATGTTGTAGACGCTACTTACTCCGCCAGGCAACCGGCGCCGTGAACCGAGGCGCGACGTCATGTAGACTTCGTCGCGAAGCACGACCATGGTCTGATTGGTCAGGTTGAATACCGCGAACTTGAGGATGTCGGCGTCCACCTCGGCGAGGCTCACGCGCGCAGCACCGGGGGTCTCCACCTGACCCTGTACCGGCGCCAAGTTCACCTGAGGACCGCACGCCGAAACGCCGGTCATCACGGCAAAGAACGCGACCGCGCCGAACGTGCGCCTGACCCACCGCAAGGATTCGTACATACCGCACCTCTAGCCCGAGAGCCTACCGGAGAAAATACCCGCCGTCCCCGCGGAAACGAGTACCTTGCAGCAGCGGGCGACCTGGCTGGCGTCGGGTCAGGGGCTCAGCTCGACGAGACGAGCTCGCCTTCGATGGCACCGGTGAGCTCGGGCGAAAGAGGCTCGACGCTGGATTCGTAGCGCTGCCGCAGCTTGCCGTCGCGACCGATCAAAAATTTGTTGAAGTTCCAGGTGACGGCGCCGCCGCGCGCCGTGAGCCACCCGTAGAGCGGGTGCTGGCCCGGACCCTTGACCATGACTTTTTCGGACATCGGAAAAGTCACTCCGTAGCGGCGCTCGCAGAACTGCGCGATCTCGGTGTTCGAGCCCGGCTCCTGCGCGCCGAACTCGTTCGCGGGCACTCCGAGCACCACGAGTCCGCGCTCCGCGTACTTCTGGTGCAAGGCCTCGAGGTCGGCGTACTGCGGCGTGAAGCCGCACTCGCTCGCCACGTTCACGACCAGAAGCACCTTGCCGCGGTGGGCGTCGAGCGGAAGCGAAGCGCCGTCGAGCGCGTTCAGACGAAAACCATATATGTCGTCGGCATCTGACATGTCAGCCTCCTTGACAGAGCGCCGCTACGGCGCGACGCGAAACAGACGTTCGAAGTTTTCAGCGAAGGTCGCCTCGACGCTTTCGAGCGTGGTGCTCCAGAGCTCGGCCGCGTATTGTGCCGTGTAGCGGACATTCGCGGGCTCGTTCTTGGCCTCGCGATCGGGCGCCAGGTACGGGCAGTCCGTCTCGAGCAGGAGTCGCTCGCGCGGCAGAGTCTGCAGGATGCGCGTGAAGGACTCCGAGCGCCGCGCATTGGCCGGTATCGACAAGTAGTGCCCGTGCTCCGCGATCTCGCGCGCGAGCTTCACCCGGCTTCCAAAGCAGTGCCAGTTGACGCGCGTCGCGCCAAGCTCGACCAAGAGCTCGAGCGCCCGGCGCTCGCGCTTGCGCGTGTGCACGATGACGGCCTTGTCGGCTTGCATGGCGACCCGCACGAGCTCGCAAAAGGCGCGATCCTGCTCGGGCCAGAAGCGCTCCGGCACCCAGTAGCCGTCGAGACCGATTTCCCCGACGGCGAAGGCCTCCCCGACGTGTTCGCGCACCCACGCGACGCCGACGTCCGTGGGCCAACTCTCGCGCTGATCGGGGTAGCTTTCACCTTGTTCGCGCATGCGCTGGAGCACGGTGTCGACCGGATAGAAGCCGAGCGCCGGCTTGATGCATCCATGGCGTTCGGAAAGCTTTAGCACCGCGGCGTTGTCCGCGGGGTTCAACCCGTTCGTGACGATGGTGGAAACGCCCGCGGCACGGGCACGCTCGACGATGGCATCGACGTCACCCAAGAGCTCGGGATGCGTGAGGTGCGCGTGAACGTCGAAGAGCGCCATGAGAAAAGCCGTTTCGGGCGGGCGCTCGGGCGGAGCACGCGCCCACCCTTCGCTTAGCACGACCCGATCGTGCTCGGCAAAACGCCCCGCCCTTGACTTCCCCCACGAATCCCCGTCTCTTCGTGGGCGTGACCGATTCGGAGCCGCGTTCGAACGCGCCGATTGCCGAGCTCTCGTTGCGTTCGGTGCTGCTCGGGCTGATTCTGAGCGTCGTAATGGGGGCGGCGAACGTGTACCTCGGGCTCAAAGCCGGAATGACGGTTTCGGCGTCGATTCCGGCGGCTGTGGTCGCGATGCTGGTGTTGCGCGGCGTTCTGCGGGGTGGAACGGTGCTCGAAGCCAATCAGGTGCAAACGGCCGCGTCCGCCGGAGAGTCGCTCGCCGCTGGCGTGATCTTCACGCTGCCAGCACTGGTTCTGATCGGAGTGTGGCAGAAGTTCGATCAGCTCACCACGACGCTGATCGCTTTGAGCGGCGGCGTGCTCGGCGTGCTGTTCATGATTCCGATGCGCAAGGTCTTCGTCACCGCGCCGAGCAAGGAGCTGACGTATCCCGAGGGCGTGGCGTGCGCTGCCGTGCTCACCGCCGGGACCAGCGAGGGCCAAGAACGAAGCCAGGCTCGTTCGGTCGTGTACGGCACCTTGCTCGGGGCGGCTTTCAAGGCGCTCGGCAGCTTCTTCGGCGTGATTCGCCACACCCTCGAAGGGGCCGCGTCCGTCGCTGGCCGAGCCGTGTACTTCGGCGCCGACATCTCCCCGGCCCTGGTCGCGGTGGGCTTCATCGTGCGCCTCCACATCGCCGTGCTGATTTTCATCGGCGGCGCGCTCGGCTGGCTCGTCGCCATTCCGATGTTCTCGCTCGACGCCGACGCGCTGAGCTCGCCGCTCGACGCGGCGTGGACGCTGTGGAGCCAGAAGGTGCGCTACATCGGCGTGGGCGCCATGCTGGTCGGCGGCGTGGCGGCGATCGTCCGCGTGCGCCACGGCCTGCTCAGTGCCGTGCGAGAGCTGCGCCGCGTCGCCCGGACCGGAGCCGCCGAAGCCGGAGAAGACCTTCCCGGGGGTCTCATCTCGACGCTCGCCGTCGCCGCTTCGCTGCTGATCGGCGTGCTCTACTACTCGCTCACCCACGACGCCCTCATCGCGGCCACGACGACGGTGATCATGGTCGTGATGTCCTTCTTCTTCACGGCGGTCGCCAGCTACATCGTCGGACTCGTCGGCAACTCGAACAGCCCGGTGTCCGGCATGACGATCACGGCCGTACTGTTCACGGGCGGCCTGCTCTTGCTCTTCGGCTTCTCGGGTGAGTCCGGCATGCTCGCGACGCTGGGCGTCGCGGCGGTGGTCTGCTGCGCGGCCTGCACGTCCGGAGACGTCTGCAACGACCTGAAAACCGGTCAGCTCGTCGGGGCAAGCCCGCGGCGCCAGCAGTTGATGCAGCTCGCCGGCATCGCGGTGGCATCGCTGGTCATGGCGCCGGTGCTGCAATTGCTCCACGACAACACGCCCGGAGGCATCGGCGGCCGCGAGCTCTCGGCGCCGCAAGCCAATCTGTTCGCGAGCCTGGCGCGCGGCTTCTTCGGCGACGGGCAGCTGCCGTGGCCGCTCGTCTGGCTCGGCGTCGCTCTGGGTTCGGTCGTGCTCGCGCTCGACGCCGTGCTCGAGAAGCGTCAGGCGGCGGTGCGGCTCCACGTTATGCCGATCGCCGTCGGCGTCTACCTGCCGCTCGGTCTTTCGGTGCCGATTCTGGTAGGGGGCCTCATCGCACGCGCCGTCCAAGGCGACGCTCCCCCGGGGGAAGTCCAGGCGCGGCTGGGGCGCGGCGTGCTGTTCGCCTCGGGAGCGATCGCGGGGGAGTCACTGACCGGCGTCGGCATCGCCCTTCTGGCGAGCGTGGGCGTCGCGCAGCTCGCGCCCGTCCTTCCTTCGAGCGTGAGCGGCGTGCTGACCTTCGGCGCCGCGGGCGTGGCCGTGCTCGCGTTCTTCCGCTTCTCGCGCGCGCGCCGCGCGAGCTAGCACCCTATTTCTTTCCCTGCGCCGCGACCGCGCTTGCGGCGCGTGCGGCTGCCTCGGGGTCGCCGAGGTAGTAGCGCGATCTTTCGGGCTTGAGATCGGCGTCGAGCTCGTACACGAGCGGAATGCCGGTGGGGATGTTGAGCTCCACGATCTCCTCGTCGCTCACAGCGTCGAGGTACTTCACGAGCGCGCGCAGACTGTTGCCGTGCGCCGCGATCAGCACGCGCTTGCCCGCCCGGATCCGAGGCGCGATGGTCCCCTCGAAGTAGGGGACGAAACGCGCCACCGTGTCCTTCAGGCACTCGGTGCGCGGCAGCTCGTCCGCGCCGAGGCTCGCGTAACGAGGATCGCGACCGGGATAGTACTCATGGCTTGGTTCCATCGGTGGCGGCGGCACATCATAGCTGCGCCGCCACAGCTTGACCTGTTCTTCACCGTGGCGCGCGGCCGTCTCCGCCTTGTCGAGCCCTTGCAGCGCGCCGTACATGCGCTCGTTCACGCGCCACGAGCGGTGCACGTCGATCCACATCAGGTCCAGGTCTTCGAGCACGATCCACAGCGTCTTTATCGCGCGCTTCAGCACCGACGTGAACGCGACGTCGAAGCCGAGCCCCGCGTCACGAATCAGCTCCGCCGCGCGCTTGGCCTCCGCGACACCCTCGTCGCTGAGGGGAACGTCGACCCAGCCCGTGAAGCGGTTTTCTTGATTCCATTGGCTCGTGCCATGACGGAGTAGTACGAGTTTCGGCATCTCGACCTCGAAGGCTCATCAATTTGAAAACGGAAAGAACACGCTGAGCCCGCCCATGGCGGAGACGTCGTTGACCACCTTTTCGACGCCGAGCTGAACGCGTTTCTGCGCCCGCACG
>DASWGX010000151.1:0-8171 GCA_036393455.1 Polyangiaceae bacterium | reverse complement strand
CCGTGCACGATGCCCCAGCCGTGGTGACCGAGATGGTGACGCCGGCGCATCGCGATGCGGTACGCCTGCTCCTGCAGCAGGTCGCCGCTCTCTAGCGCCTGGTTCTCACGATAGCGTACCCGCGTCGTCATCCCGGTGTCTCTGCGTCCATCGGCAGCCGCCGCTACCCCTTTTCCGTCAACCTGCGCGCTTCGGCCTGCCAGGCTCTTACGTCCTCGATGCGAACCGGCGGCGGAAACAGCTTCTTGACTTGGTTGGGATCGGCTTCCGCGAGGTCGCGAAAGGTGTGGATTCCGACGTCTCGCAGTCGCCGCTCCCGCTCGTCGCCAATGCCGTTGATCATGACGAGCGAGTCCGCGGGCCCGGACTCGGGACGTGCCGGTTTGTCGGGTATCGGCTTTTCCAGTATGGGCTTACCCGGTGTCGGCCTTTCGGGTATCGGCCCTTCGGGCACTGGCCTTTCGGGCAGTGGCCTTTCGGGTATCGGCCCTTCGGGTATCGGCCCTTCGGGTATCGGCTTCTCGGGTATCGGCTTCTCGGGTATCGGCTTCTCGGGCACTGGCCGTTCGGTTATCGGCTTCTCGGGTATCGGCTTCTCGGGTATCGGCTTCTCGGGTATCGGCTTCTCGGGCACTGGCCGTTCGGTTATCGGCTTTTCGGGGCGCTCCGGGATGCTCGGACCGCTCCCGACGCGTTTGAAGCCAACGATGCGCGCTCCGAGCTCGGGCGGCGGCAACGCGAGAAGCGCTAGCCGCTCGTCGGCTCGCGAGCAGCCCTGCTCGTGGAACAGGACCTGCTCGTCGAGCCACGCCAGAAGCTCGTCGATGTTGCGAAAGCTCTGGGCCCACTCGAGCTCGTGGGCGATTCCGGCGTCCGTGAGCCTCGCGCACACCCAGTCCGCCGGCTGAAAAAAGAACTGAGCTAGGTTGACCTGGCTCGGAAGCGCCGGCCAGGTGTCGTCGTGGAGCGGGATCCTGTGCTGGATGGAGGTATCGATGAACATCACACGGCAAGCGCGGGCGCCGTTTTCGACCCGCCGCAGCCAGACGCGCCCGAGGACGATGTCCGAGCCTCGCTCGCGCGGCGCGCAGCGCGCCAGGTACGAAAGCCGGGCGTCGAGCACGAGATAGAAAAGGATGGGGGCAACTTGCAGCACCCGCTGTGAGTGCGCGAGCGACTCCAGCCACTCGGCGAGCCAACCGAAATGATACGCCTTGCGGGAGATCCACTCCTTGAGCCAGCGCACGATGTCTTCGACGTCGTGTGGGCCCGGCGCCTTGCCGAAACGCTCGACGAACTCGTCCACCACCTTGCGCGAACGCGCAAAGTAATCGGCCTCCCAGCCTTGCAGCGCCTCCGACGCGCGCTCGCGCTGCGGATCCGCCCCACGCCACGAAACCTCGAAGCTTTCCTCCACGCGGCTGAACTCGCAGGCGCTCCGCTCCATGCACGCTCCGCGCCCGAGCGCCGGCAGCGGATCGGTGGGGTTTTCCTTGTAGCGGAGCAAGACGTCGAGGACGATGATCTCGTTCTTCGCCACCTCTCTGCCCATGAACTGCACGCTCTCGACCGGCGCGGGTGAGGCGATTTCTTCACAGCGCGACTCGGAGAGCTTGCAGGCTCCGGAGAGGTCGAGCGACACCGCCTCGCACACGACGATGTCGTTGCCGCACGCGTCGAGCGCGTAGCCCGGCTCCAGCACGATCCGCCCCGGCCGGTCGACGTCCAGGTGAAGATCGAGGCCCCGCACCACGCCATGGCCGTGTCGCTCACGGCTGAGCCGCAGCCGATTCCGCGTCCAGCGCGTGAGATCGCTCAGGTCCTGATCGCTCAAGAGCTGGCCGCAGAAAAAGTTGGGCCGCACGGGGCACACCGGTACGCACGCGCCGGGCGGCGTCTCCACGTCGTCGCACCGGCAGTCGGCGTCGCCGCCGGGCGGTAGGTAAACTGCGCTCGCGGCCATCAGTCGTTCTCCCTTCGTCCGTGGCTGTGCACCACGCTAAACCAGCTGTGGAAGATGCCGCCCGGCGTGCCGTCTCCAGAAGGCAAACGACCGCCGAGGTGGGTGCCATCGACGGGCATGTCGTGGCAATCCAGGATGAAATCGCACTTGAGCGTGATGTAAACCAGCGTGCCCGCGATGTTGTCGCGGCGCCGGCTGAGGTAGTCGCGGTGAATCGAGTAGACCGCCGTTCGCTCGTCGGGCAACAGCCTCGGGTCTTCTTCGGCGTGCAAGAACTCCAGGGACTTCTGAATACCCCCGTACTGCACGACGAACGTGCACGGGTTGATCCCGCTACGCATCCCGACAGCGGGTCGGATGCGCCGATCGAAGCGCACCATCAAGCGTCCGTCGAGCAGCTGGCGCAGCTGCGCGAGGCTGAGCGTGCCACCGTGCGGCCAGTTGATCTGCGCGACGTGCGTCAAGTAGTGCGACGGCGTCGGCAGCCGGCGCCGCCCGCGATGATCGATGAGCAGCGGCGATTCGCCGGGTTTCCAGCGCGGCCGGCGCAAGAGCAGCGCCAGCGGCACGCAGCCGTGGCACGGGCAATCCGCGTCGAGACACACGCCGGCCGGCCCGGGCAACGGTTCGTCGCAGTCGTCGCGCACGTCAACGGGGCCTCCCCCGGGCAGGCGCCAGCAATCCGCGTGCATGTCCTCGAGCTTGCGGATTTCGACTTCGCCCACCTCGCGAATCCGATTGGCTTCGTGATGGTTCGGATCGCACTCGCCTTCGGCGTAGATCGCGGGAACGGGCTCGACCAGTTTTTCGGTGTACTTCAAGCACACGAGCAAGCCGCGCCGCGGCCGCTCGGGCCACACGGCGGGTCTTGTCACCGCTCGCTCTCGCGGACGCCCGGCATGGCCCTCGTCCGCTTCGTCGGAATCGCCGTTGTCGTCGTCGTCCCAATCCCTTTCTGCGTCGGGCTGAGCCCAACCGTGCATCAAGGCGTCGTCGTCCAGCTCCGCCGGCTCGGCTTCCGGCACGTCCGGCGCGCCCGGCTCCTCGTCGCTCCACGGCGGGAGCTCGTCCATGGGCAGCTGGACGGCGAGGTCGTTGGGCAGGAATACTTCGCGCCCGGTGCAGTCGATCGCGATTCCCGCTTTGACCACGACCCAGCTCTCGCGACACTCGGGCGTCGGATGCGGCACCACGCGCAAGCCGCAAACGATGCCCCAACCGTGGAGCAGGCGATTGTGGATACTGCGCCGGCTCAAGAAGTACGCCTGGTCCGCCGCGAAGTCGCGAGCGGTCATGTACTTGCCGGTGAAGTAACGGTTGCGCTCGAAGCTGTCCTTGTACGGCGCATCCATGGTTTTGCGCGACATCTGGGTCTCCTCAGTTCAACAGGGTGTGGACTCCAACGCGAACGCCCGGATTCAGCGGTAACCCTCCGCGCCGAACGACCCGGCTCGACAGCACAGTGTCGTAGCCGAGGCGGTTTTTCGGCGGGCGGCTCTCGGTTTCGTCGGCGCCGTCGGCGCACGCCAGGCGCGCCGACGGAATGTCGCCGATGATCGTGTCCAGTCCGATGGTGGACTGAACCCCGACCCTCAACCTGGGCTCGACCAGGTTGAGCGTGTACGCGGCGTGCGCCGGCTTTTCGGCGTCGAGCGCGCGGCGCAGCATGCGCTCCTCGGCGGCTCCCCGCACCCACGCGGCCGGCACGAACACCTCGAAGCGGTGCGCGTGCGCGTCGAAGACGTCGTCGTCGACGTTCCCGGGAGAGACGAGCCGGGCACGACCCGTCGTTGCGTAGACATCGAGCTCGAGCCGCCCCACGACGGCCGGGCTCCACACCTGCCGCCGCCGATCGACGAAGCTTTCGGGCGCGTTCAGAAACAGGTAGTTACGCTTGCGAAACCCCTCGACGATGATCGGCAGCTCGCCCTGCTCTTCGACGGACAGACCGGCGACCGCCTCGAGATAGCCCTGAAGGTGCTGGCGGAACGCTCGCGGCGTTCCGCGCTCCGGGTAGTAGCGCACCGCGGCGCCGAGCAGGCTGCGCTTTTGCGCCTCGGACCACGAGCCCTCGAGCGGCAGCGCGAACCAGCTGGCAAGATAGTCGACCCAGCCGTCAGGCACCGTGCGCGGATCCAAGCGGCGCGCGAAGCGGTCCACACTCTGCTCGATGCCGTCCCACTCGGCCTGGAACAAGCTCAAGAACCGTTCCAGAAAGCCCCTGGCTTCGTCGTCTGCCGCGTACACCGCGGGCAAGTGCTCGACGTAGCTCTGCCGCGGATACTGGGCGCGGACCGCATGCACCGCGGGCGTGGCGTAGCCGTCGCCGCCAAGCTCGAGACGAACCCACAGGAACTGTCCAGGGCTGCCGTCTACCAAAACGTCGAGCGCGGCGGTGTGCGGCCCGGCAACAGCGTGGTTCCCCGCCCAGACGTAGCTCGTGTGCCAGAGGTGCTCCGGCAACTCGGCGATGTCCTCGATCGGACGCTCGGCGTTATCGGTGTAGGCGCTCACCTTGACGGTGGCTCCCGGCGGCAGAAGCTCGGGCTCGAGCTCCAGCTTGTGCCAGCGGCAGTCGTAGATTTCACTGTCGAGCGCCTGCGACAGCCAGGTCCCGTTCACGGCGTAGAGCTCGGGGCCCGAAAGCTCGGTGCCGAGCGGCGCCGACAGCGCCGCGCCGAAGCGATCGAACGTGAGCCCGCCGCTGCGGGAAGCCGCGAGCGGATCCTCCGCGGGCGGTGCGACCTCGGGAAATGATCGCGGGCAATCGACGCTCAAGCTCGCGGGCAAGCAGAAGCGATCGAGATGATCGAGCCGGATCGGCGGGGGCAGGAAGCGGTCGCGGAGCTCGCCCGCGTCGATGGCGCTGCCGATCTCGTGCAGCGTGTCGTCGCTCAGGTGAAAGATCCCGAGCCGCGGCTCGGCGGCCTCGAGGAGGTAGACGCGTTCGTCGCGGTCGACGATGACGCGCGACCAGCGGCCCGCAAACGCCGCTCCGGCGGTGGCGGGCTCCACGGCGAGGCGTTCCAGCCGATCGCGCTCGAACCGGTGCGCGTACAGCGCGCCGCGCCGCGCGTCCAAAACGACGACCAGCCCGCCAACGGCCGCCACGTCCCAGTCCTCGGTCGGTTGCTCGTCCGTGGTGCCCGCTCTGTCGTCGTCGTCGCCGAGCGGCGCCCATACGTAGCGAAGCGCCAGCGTGGTGACGGAAAATACCTGAACCCGCCGGTTCCCGGCGTCGGCGACGTAGAGATTATCGCCGGCGATGGCGATGCTCCGGGCCTCCGCGGAGAATTGACGGGCAAGCGTGCCGGCGCCGCCGACGGCGGGCAGGACTTCGAACGCGCGGCTCGCCGGGTCGAAACGCTGGACGGCGGACGCTTCGGCGTTCAAGAGGTACAAGAGCCCGCTGGCGTCGAACGCCATGCCCCGGGGCAGAACGAGCCCTCCGAGGCTGCCGTCGGCGCCATCGAGCGCGAGCGGGCCGCCGGCGAGCGTCGTCAGGCGCATCCCGCTGCGATCGGACACGGCGACGCGCTGGGTGCTGCCCGTACGCCAGCCGGGGTCGCCGCGAAGCAGCCAGTGTGTCGGTCCGGGCGGCCGCATGCTCAGCGATCCTCTCGCTCGACCACCGTCACCCGGTGGTCCGCGCCGTAGAACAGGCCTTCGGGCGTCAGGCGCACCGCGGCCCTGAGGTCGTCGTGCGGCAGCCCGTTGACGAGCAGCGCAAGGTCCAACACCTCCGCGACGAGCTCGAGCTTCAAGAGCTCCCCGTACAGGCTCGTCGGGTAGAGATCCCTGCCGAACGGCCACGTCATCGGATCGAGAAAGCGATCGAGCGCGCGCTTGACCTCGAACTCGACGGTGCCGAAGGCGGCGTACGGCGCCGCCGCCACGCGGGTCTGGACCGTGATCGACATGAAAGTCGGCTCGATCACGAACACCTCCGTGGTGAGCAGCCGATAGCGGTTCAGGTGCTCGCACACGTGCCGCTTCAGATCGGTCGTGGGCCGCGGCGGAGTGCCGCCCTTTTCCGGCAGAATGGCGACGCTGACCGCTCCGGGCACCTCGGCCTCGGGAAAGTCGGGATGCTTGAGCGGCAGCGCGATCGCTCGCGAGACGCCGCCGGCCAGCTCCGCCAGCGCCGTGAAGTCTTCTGCGCTGACCGCGCGATTGCGATGCCTGAGCACCTGCGGCGCTTCGCGCTCGAGGTCTTCGATGGCCTGCTCGTCCTTGCCGCCGACCGAGGGCTGCTCGTTCGTCACGGCCTTGACGCCCGTGAGCGTCGTCAACGGAATCGAGATCAGTCCGCGATCGAGATTGCCCTTGGCGCCGCCGCCGTGGCGATAGCGCTCCGCGACGATCTCGGCGCCGGCCACCGGGATGCGCCCGTGGCGACCATCGCCGAATTGGAGCCGCCCCGCGGTGGGGCTCAGCGTGAAGTGCGGGTCGTCGGGGCTGGAGGCGTAGAAGTCTTCGACGCGCGTCCAGGCTTCGTGTGTGCCGGCGACGTCAACGAAGAGGACCAGACTGTCGACGTCCACCGGTTTGTGCCTGAGGTCGAACGACTGGTCCGGGTGACCCTCGCTGACTCCGATGAGCTCGTCCTTCACCGAGGTGAGCGCCGTCGCGCTCACGGTGTTCGGACGCAAAAGGTCGATCTTCGGCGCGGCGCCCACCGGGTACACGCCGCGTTCGAGCCGGCAACGCAGCCAAAACAGCGGCTTGTCCTTGACGCGGCCTTCGAGCGTCGCGGCCGTTTCCAGCGGCCCTTCGACCACCATGTAGCCCTGGCGCGTGAACGCCGCCGTCTCGTCGGTGAGCGAAAGCGGCCGCCAGCGCTCGGGGGACTCGCGGTGCCGATACTCCCAGACCAGGCGGACGTCCGGTCCTGGCGGTCGCAGCACGTCACTGCATCTTTCCGCGCCACCAGCCGCCGTGGTGCCGGGCAAGAACGCACGGAAGCGCATCTGCTGCGGAAACGTGCGAACCCCCTTGAGCGGCAGTGGATCCGGCGGCCCGAACCCGAGGTAGAGCGCGCTCCCCTCTTGCGGATTGCTCCCGAGCGGGTGAAACAGCTGCCCCTCGACGCCGTTGGCGGCAGTAACGATGGTGAACCCGGTGCCGTCGTAGACCTGAATCTGTTCCAGGGGATGCGGGATGAGATCGAGCCCCCGATCGGTCTCGAAGATCACGAGCTCTCCCGTATCCGGGTTTTGCCCGCCGACCTGGGTCCCCTGGCGCACCGGCTTCGACGCCGCCCCGGGCTCGGCGGTGAACGTGAGGTGCGCGGTCGCGGGGAGCGGCGCCCTGAGTTCCAGGTTCAAGAGCTGCAAGAATTTGATGTAGTTGTGCCGCGGGAGCCGATTCATCTGATAGTGAATCTGCTCCGTCAGCCAGGAGAAGAGCTCGATCAGCGTCGTTCCCGGATCCGACTCGTTGAAGTCGGTCCATTCGCGCGTGTAGCGCGGGATGCGCGAGCGCGTAAGCTCCAGGATCTCCTGGTAGCTTCGGTCGAGTCGGGGCGCTTCGAGCGGCATGGCAGAAACCCGTCAGCTGGGCCCTTCGTTGAGGAAGAAGGGATACACGAGGTTGTAGAACGAGTTGTTCGAGCGCAGCCGGTAGTCGATCCGGAGCTCGAGCCGGTTCGCCGCGTCCGGCGCGGTTTCCGCGCGCACGTCAACCACGTCGATGCGCGGCTCCCAGCGGTTCAACGCGTCGCGTACCTTCTGCACCACGAGCCCGCGCAGCGAAGCGGTGTTCGCCTCGAACACCAAGTCGTGAATGCCGCAACCGAAGTTGGGCAACATCACGCGCTCTCCCGGCGCCGTGGAGAGCAAGAGCCAGATGCTCTGCCGCACCTTCTCGCCGTCGCCGACCCAGGGCAGGCGGCCGCCCGGCGTCGGCTTGAGTGGAAACGACCATCCAGTGCCGAGAACGCTCACGCTAACCTCCAATGAGCACGCTGGAGACGGCCACCACGCTGCCCACGGGCGCGTCGGCCGGGTCGTTGCAGGTTTCGGCCGTGTCGCCGCTGCGCGCCGCGGCCTTGCCGTTGATCGTGACGCTCGAGCTTCCCTTCGTGATCTTGCCCTCGTTCTTGGGCGAGTTGACGAAGCTGCCACCGATGGGAACGTGGGACGGGGAGTTGGTGGCGGTGCTGTCCACCGTCGCGGCCGGCTTGCCTTCGATGTTGACGTCGCTGCTG
>DASWGX010000150.1:0-9672 GCA_036393455.1 Polyangiaceae bacterium | reverse complement strand
CGGCACCGGCAACGGCCGCGTCGCGTTGCCGCTGGCTCGCGCGGGCGTCGTGATTACCGGCGTGGATCGCTCGCGACCCATGCTGCGCGACTTCGAACGGCGGCTCGAGCACGAGCCGCCGGCAGTGCGGCGCCGCGTCCGCCTCGTTCGCGCCGACATGCGCGCCCACCGGAGCTCCCGCCGATACGCGCTCGTAATTGCGCCGTTCAACACCCTGCTGCACCTGTACACACGCCGTGATCTCGAACGTTTCCTCGCCGCGGTGCGCCGGCACCTCGCCACCGGCGGCCGGTTCGTCTTCGATTGCTCGATGCCTCGACCCGAGGAGCTCTGTGGCCGCGTGCGCGCCGCCCGTCCGCGCCGGCTCTGGCACGCCGGTCGCCGCGCGTGGGTCGACTACAGCGAAAGCTTCGAGTACGACCCCGAACGCCAGCTCCTGCTGATCTGGCTCCGGTTCGAGCCGCGAGGCGAGGAGCCCACGGCACGCCGCGCCTTTGCCGTCCCCCTGACTCACCGGCAATTCTTTCCCCGCGAACTCGAATCCGAGCTTCACTACGCCGGTTTCCGCGACATCCGCATCGGCGTCAACTTCGGCGAGGCGCCGGACGGACGGGCACCCGAAACCCTGCTGGTCGAGTGCCGTTGAAATCCATGCGGGGCCGAGACAAGAACGGGCAGCGCCGTCGACGCCGCCTTCACTCGCGGACCATAATGAACCGACCCATCAGTGATGCCGCGTGACTTCTATGCCGAACTCGGGGTCGGCCGCGACGCCACGCCCGACCAGATCAAGCGGGCGTATCGCAAACTAGCGGGCGAGCTTCATCCGGACAAAAATCCCGGCGACGCGCACGCCGAAGGCCGCTTCAAGTCCGTCAATCGGGCTCACCAAGTCCTGAGCGATCCTCAAAAGCGGCGCCTCTACGACGAGTTCGGAGAGGTCGGGCTGCGCGAGGGGTTCAATCCCCACGCCGCGCGCGCCGGATCGCGGCGCGGCCTCGACGATCTGTTCGGCGGCTCGGGCGGCGCGGGGTTCGGCGACATCTTGGGCGACCTCTTCCGTGGCCGCGGCCGCGCCAGGGGAGGACGCGGCGCCACGAAAGGGTCGGACATCGTCGGCGAGGTTCGGGTCGACTTCGCCGGAGCGCTGCGCGGAGCGGAAGTGGTTCTGCGCGTCACCGACAACGACCGCCGCGTGACGGTTCGCGTTCCGCCCGGCGCCGCGGAGGGTGAGCGGCTGCGCGTCGCGGGGCAAGGAATGCCCGGCATGTTCGGCGGCCCGAACGGCGACTTGGTGCTCACGGTGCGCGTCGATTCTCACCCGTACTTCGAACGCCGGGAGCTCGATCTCTACCTCGATTTGCCCATCACCGTCGGGGAAGCATTTCACGGCAGCAAGGTGGTGGTGCCGACGCCGGCCGGCGACGTGACCCTGACGGTGCCGAAGCATGCTCAGAGCGGGCAGCTCGTGAGGTTGCGCGGTCGCGGCGTACGGCGAAAGGACAAGACGGGGGACCTCTACGTCCGTTTCATGATCCGGCTGCCGGAAGTCGACGCCCCGGACGTCGAGCGCGCCGTCGAAACGCTGGAGGGTGCAGGCGTGCGCGACATTCGCGAAGGGATTCGCTTTTAGTCGAGGCGCGCGCTCGACGCCGTGCGCGCGCTCGGAGCGTCGGAGCTCCGGGGCGTCGCTCGATCGAACAAACGACCGTCGTCATCATAGCGATCGAGCTCCGCCGCCACGCGCCTGAGCGCCGCCTGCTTCTCGTGAAAGGGTTGGAAGCTGGACTTGAAACCGGCCAAGACCATGCTCTTGATGTCCGGGAACGGCACGCCCATGCGCGCGTGCACCAGGCTGAGCTCCCGCGACACGGTGGTGTCGGTGATGAGCCGGTTGTCGGTGTTGATCGTCACGCGAAGCCCGAGGTCGAAGTAGAGCTTGAGCGGGTGATTCCCGAGATCGCGTACGGCGCCCGTCTGCACGTTGCTCGACGGGCAGCACTCGAGCGGGATGCGGTGATCGTTCACGTAGTGTAAGAGGTCGCCGCTCTCTCGCAAACGGCAGCCGTGCCCGATGCGATGGGCACCGCACACGTGAATGGCCTGCGCAATCGACTCGGGGCCGTACGCTTCTCCGGCGTGGATGGTGCAGTTGATGTTGTTGTCGCGCACCAGCTGAAACGCGGCGCGGTGGTGCTTGGCGGGGTTGTCCGCTTCGGCGCCGGCAAGGTCGAAGCCGACGACGCCGCGGCCCTTGTAGGCGACCGCGAGCTCCGCCATTTCGTAGGAAGACTCGGGAGAGATGTTGCGGATGCCGCACACGATCACGTTGGCTTTGACGCCGTAGGTTTCTCGCGCGCGACGCAGGCCGGCGAGCACGGCTTCGACGACCTTCGTCAACTTGAGACCGCGCCGCGTGTGCAGCATGGGCGAGTAGCGCACTTCCGTGTAGCGCACGTTCTCCGCGTGCGCGTCTTCGGCAAGTTCGAATGCCACGCGTTCGAGCGCCTCTTCGGTCTGCATCACCTTGAGCGTGATTTCGAAGCCGCGCAGGTACTCGACGAGGGAACCGGTGACGCGGCCGCAACCGATCACCTCGCGCAGCCCTTCGGCATCTTTGGCCGGCAGCTCGACCCGCTGTTCCTTCGCCAGGTCGAGGATCGTTTGGAGCCTGAGCGACCCGTCCAGGTGGACGTGAAGGTCCGTCTTCGGCAGCGCTTGGAAGACTTCGAGCGGCACCAAGTGCTCTGCGCAGGGAGCAGGGGCGCCGTTTTGCCTCATGCACGAGCATAGCACGCGGGTGAGTCGCGTTCCCGCGAGCTCCGTGCGTCCCGCGGGAGCGTCACGTTGCGGCGGGACGCGACGCTGCCCGGCGCCGCGGCGACACCGACCAGCGCCCGAGCGCGATCACCAAGAACCCGACGAGCCCGGCCGCGCCGAAGAACGATAGCGCAGAAACTCCGCGTGCGGCGCCACTCGCTTGGGCGCGCTCGAGCGCGTCTCGCAGCACCTCGTTGGGGACCGCGCCGACCAAGCGCTCGGCGCCGATGTACGTCGTGGGCAGCCCCTCGAAGCCCGCTTCGAGCAAGACCCGCGCTTGCTCGTCGATCGCGGCGTCCGTCTTCGGATCGTCGATGCAGCGCTGGTAGGCCGCGACGTCGAGGCCAAGGTCCGCGGCGGCGCGCTCGAGCGCGTTCGCCCGGAGATCGTCGGCTTCGAAGAGGTGGTCCGCCATCTCCGGCTCGTGGCCTTGGTACTTTGCGCACACGGCGGCGCGGGCCGCGTCGCGGGCGTAGAGGTGACGTTCGAGCGGCATGTTGAGCCTCTCGAAGTGAACGCGATCGCCGTATTCGGAAAGCAGCGGACCGAGTCGGTGATGGAGCGCGCGGCAGAAGGGGCATTCAAAGTCCGCGAACTCGACGACGTTGATCTTGCCCGGACGGTAGTACGCCGCGATCGCCGCGGGCACCGGGGCTTGCGGCCTGTACGACGGCCATACCAAGGGGACGACGAAGAGGAGCGCCCCGAGCACGCTCCACGCCCAGGCCGGCAGCCACTCCGGGCTCGCTTCGAGATCGGCCCACCCTTTCATTCCGAGCGACAGCACCGCGGATGCCGCGACGACCGCGCTCGCGTCGGCCGCGACACACAGGGAACAGAACTGCCCGATCTGAAACGCCTGGATCCCGAGCAGCATCACACCGATCGCTCCACCCCCGTAGGCAAGCAACGTGGTCAGAAGGCGCCTGACGCGTGGCTTCGAAAGCAGGCTCGCCCCGAGCAGGAGCGCAAAGCCGACCACCCCGAACAGTGGAACGGGCAGGGCCGTTCCGCTCTCGCCGACGGGGAGCACGACGTAGCCGAAGCCGCTGCGTCGGACGGCGTCGCAGCCGGTGCCGGAGCCGCAGAAGCTCGGGCTGTACGACGTGTAGTCCGCGTAGAGCGCGCTGCTGACGGCGAGGCCCGAGAGCGCCGCGACACGCAAAGCCGTCAGGGACAGCCGGGCGACCATGGGGTCGTTCTATACGGCGCCGAGCGGCGCGGGTCACGCGGAGCGTGGCGCTGCGCCGCGGAAATAAGGCCCGCGACGTTCGCTTTGAGCGCGTCCGGACGGGCGGCGAGGTGCTATGACCGCGCGCGTGCCGGCGCCCCTTCCGTCCTCCGCGCGCGTGCTCGAGTGCTTGTCGGGCGCGCGGCGCGGGCTTCTCCCGCGCGAGCTCAAGGATCGCCTCGGCGTCCCCGATAAAAGCTACGCGCGGCTCGTCGAGCTGCTCGATCAGCTGACCGTCTCCGGCAGCGTTCGCCACGCCGCGGGCGGGCGCTTCAAGGCGCAGTCGTCGGCGGAGCGCGGCGCCGAGTGGGAGGGTGTGCTCGGCATGAATCCACGCGGCTTCGGCTTCGTCACCGCGGCCGGCAAGGATGACGTCTACGTTCCTCCCGACGCCATCGGGGGCGCTCTCCACGGCGATCGCGTGCGCGTGCGCGTCGTGAACCGCACGCCGCGCGGCGTCGAGGGCGCGCTCGAAGGCATCGTCGAACGGCGCAACCCGCGTGTCGCGGGTGTCTTGCGCCGGCGTGGGAAGAGCGCTTGGCTCGAGCCCGACGACACCCGCGTGCGCGGCCCAATCGTGCTCGTGGCGCCGCCCGCCGAGGGTCGTGAGGGCGACGCCGCCGTCGTCCGTATCACGCACTTTCCGAATCTGGTCGACGAGAACCCCGAGGGCGAGCTCGTCGCGGTGCTCGGCGTTCCCGGTGATCCGAACGCGGAGGTCGAGAAAATCCTGGTTCGCGAGCAGATCGTCGAAGCCCATCCGGAAGCCGCGACGCGCGAGGCCGAAACGATGGCCGCGCGCATCCGGCGCTCGAATGCCGAGGGACGCGTCGACCTCAGAGCCGTGCCGCTGCCGACGATCGACCCCGAGGACGCGCGCGATCACGACGACGCGGTGTGGGTCGCGCGGCGCGGCGACGGCTATCGCGTCTGGGTCGCCATCGCCGACGTGAGCGAGTACGTACAGCCGGGCTCCGCGCTCGACACCGAAGCGCTGGTACGCGGCTCTACGATCTACCTACCCGATCGCGCCATTCCCATGCTGCCCGCGGCGCTGGCGGCCGACCTTTGCTCGCTCTTGCCCGACACCGATCGGCTTTGCCTCTGCGTCGTCGCCGACCTTTCGCGCGACGGCAAGGTCGAGCACTTCGAGATCGTCGAAGGCGTCATGCGTTCCGCGGCGATGCTCACCTACGGCGGGGTCGCGCGCGCGCTCGGCTTCACCGAACAGCCACCGAAGAGCGCGCAAGCGGAGGCGTTTCGGCGCGATCTCAAGGTCGTCGACGAGCTCGCCAAAAAGCTCCGCCGCACGCGGCTCAAGCGCGGGGCGCTCGACCTCGACATCCCCGAGGCCCGGGTGATGCTCGACCCGGAAACGGGCCGTCCGCTCGATGTTCAGCGCCGTGCCGAGGACCCCGGCATACGCCGGGCCTACAACATGGTGGAAGAGCTGATGCTGCTCGCGAACGAGCTCGTCGCCAGCTTTTTGGCGCGAAAGCGTTGTCCCACCATCTACCGCGTCCACGGCAGTCCCGACCCCGACCGCCTCGATCGCCTGGGAGACATCGCGGAACGCTTCGGCGTGCGCACCGACGTCGACTCGCTGTCGGAGCCGGCCGGCGTCGCCCGCTGGCTCGCGCAAATAGCCGACCACCCCAAGCGGCCGATTCTCCAGACGCTGCTGCTTCGCGCGCTTAAACAGGCCGTCTACGACATCGTGAACATCGGGCACTTCGGCCTCGCCTCGGAACGGTATCTGCACTTCACGTCTCCCATCCGCCGCTACCCGGACATCGAAGTGCACCGCGCCGTCAAACGCATACTGCGCGGCGAGCGCCAGGATACGTCGGCGGCGGCGGTGGAGGCCCTGCGGGCGCACGCGACGGCCGCGAGCGTACGCGAGCGCGCGGTGATGGATGTGGAGCGGGAGGTGGTGGACCTCTATCGCACGCTCCTGATGCGGGATCGGGTGGGAGACGAGCTCGAAGGCACGGTGATGTCGTTCGGCGGCGCAGGCGCCTACGTCGCCCTCGACGCGCCATTCGTCGACGTCCTGGTCCGTTTCGACGCGCTCGGCGCCGATCGTTACGAGCTCGACGAGGACGAGCTCAGCGCCGTCGGAGTGCGATCGGGCGAAAAGGTGAGCCTTGGCGATCGCGTACGCGTGGCGATCGAGGACGTTGCAGTGTTGCGGCGCACCGTCTACGCGCGTCGCGTCGCAGGCACCGGGAACGATCGGGAGAAAGGGCGTGGGCCCCGAAAGCAGAGCCGGCGTGCCGCGGTCGGACGAGGCAAGAAAGCCGCCGGCGAGCGGAGCCGCGGCGGGCGCCGCGCCAAGCCCGTCAAACCGGGGCGCTGAGCGCCGCAGGTCGTTTCCTTGCGGCTCAGTAGATGACGCCCACGCCCACGCCCACGCCGAAGCTCGGCCCGGGACGGCGGTACGGCTCGTAGCGCCGGAGCGCGAAGATTTGCGTCACGAGGGCGCAGGCGCGACGGGCCGCGCCGTCGCAATTCCGCCAGACGCCGTCGTAGCTGCGATCGCCCTCCGAATCGAACAAGACCAGATTGCCATCGGGCAGGATGGAAAACCACGCGGTGCCGCCGTGGGGCGGCGAGCCGTTGGAGACGCCGATGCGCCCGAGCAGCACGCTGTCAGTCCCCACCACGTGCCCGTCGGGCAACAGAATCGCGACCGGCTCGTAATCCTCGTCCACGACGCGGCCGGCGCGATCGACGGCGTACACGAGATCGCCGTCCTCGAGCACCTTGCCGTCCGCCGTGATTTCGACGACGTCGCCGTTCGAGCGCTCCCAGCGCGCCGGAGCGATCGCGAGCGGTGCACCGCCGTCGGCCCAGTTCGGCGGCTCGCGCGGCGCGCAGCCCAGCGCGGGCAGCAAGAGCAGGCACCATGAACGGCTGCGCATCGCGGCAATGATAGCGTGACCTTCCGGGCTCGGCCCGTGGCGTGCCGACGCTTTGTTGGCCAGCAGCGGCAAAATGCAGTCCCTTGGCGCAACCCTTGCGATGAACCCGCCCCGTCCCTGCAGCGAATTCCCGAACGACAATCCGGCGCTCCACGACGGCGTCGTCTGGCGCTGCGTCGCGACGCGGGGGGGTCCCCGCGCCGTCGTCCGTCTGGTCAGGGCGACGCTGGTCCAGGCGACGCCAGTCGAAGCCCCCCCGGCGGAGCCCGCGTCGAGCGCCGGGGTCGTGACGCGCCGGGACGGAAGCGAGCGCGAGAACAGCGCCGAGGCGAGCGGATTCGAGGAGCTAGTCGCGGCGCTGGCATTCGTGGCGCTCGAACGTGGGGCGACCCGCGCCGCCGCCGTCGCGCAGGGATTGCTCCGCGGCGAGAGCATCGATGTCGGTCGCCTGGCCCCGGAGGTCGTCGACGGCCTCGTGAGAGGGGGTTTCGTGGTGCGCCGCGAGGATCGTGCCGCGCCGTCGGCGTCGCTGCTCGCGATCCGCGACGCCTGGCGCGACCTCCTCGATGGGCACAGCACCGAGCTACCCGCGGGCCTCGAGACGCCTCTCGACGAATGGGCCGCCGCGCTCCTTGGTGTTTTGTTATTGGAAGATGAGCAGAGCGACGCCTTGCGTCGCGAGCTCCGCCGTCGTGGCGTCGCCGCCTTCGGCTTGGTGGACCGCCGCTGCGCTACGGGTTCTTGAGGTACCGCACGCCCCGGCGGGTCGCCGCGTTGGCTAGTTGCACGGGCGAAGGATCTTGAGCCCGTCGACCTCGACCTCGCAGAGTCGATTCGCGGCCGGCGCCTTCGGTCGAATCACCGGGGCGGCGAGCGTTATCTGGACGGTTTGATCGCGCTGCGCCAGTACCTTCTGTTTGCCGCGCAGCGGGCCCTTGGTCGCTTCGAGCTCGAGGGTCTCGTTTGGGGCCGCGGTGACGCTGCACGGCGTGTCGTCGCAGACCTGGAAGCCGTCCTTGAGCACCAGCGCGCCGGCCGGCTGAGTTTCGACCCGGATCGTCACCGTCGTGATGGCCGACACTTCGGCGCTCGGTGCCGCCGTGGCCGACGGTGGCGGTGCCACCGAGGGCCTGGGGGAGGCTGGTGGTGCCGCTGACGGAACCTCCGGCGCCGCGGCCGTCGCCGCGCCGCGCAATACCCACCACGCCCCGGTGCCGCCCGCGACGAGCAACAGGACGACCAGCGCGCTGACGACGAGGCCGAGCGACCCCGTGCTGCGCGGCGCGGCCGTGTGCGCCGAAACCAGCTGTGTGCTTGCCGTACGCGCGCCGAGCGTCACCGCGCCGGCGCCCGGCGAGGTCAGCATGGTGCCGCCTGTAGCGCGATCGGGCGGCGCGGGACCCATCGGGGCCTCTGGCTGAGGGACGAACTGCGGTGTGGTCTGCGGCATCTGACTTTGCCGCGCGAAGACGTCGGTGCCGGCCAGGGTGCCCTTGAGCCGCGTCCCTTCCGGCGTGGCGAGTAGCGCGTGCGCGAGCTCGCCCATCGACGCGGGGCGCTCCTCGGGAGTCTTGCCGAGCGCGCACAGGATCGCCGCCTGAAGCTCGCCGGAAATGGCGATGTCCGGTGCCACTTCGTGCATGGGCGGCGGCGGATCTTGCAGCGTGCGCGTGAGAACGGCGACGAAGCTGTCGCCGGTGAACGGGACCGCGCCCGTGAACATCTCGTACAAGATGACGCCGACGGCGTAGACGTCGGCGCGATGATCCGCGCGCCGGCCGCCCGCTTGCTCGGGCGCCATGTACTCCGGTGTCCCGAAAATCATGCCGGTCTTGGTCAGGCGCCGGCGCTTGGGCTCGCTCGCCGCCACCTCGTCGTTGGTGCGAAGCTGCGCGATGCCGAAGTCGACTATCTTGACGATCTCTTCCCCGTCCTCGGTTCGCTGAAGGAAGACATTCTCCGGCTTCATGTCCCGGTGGACCACCCCCTTGGCGTGGGCGGCGCCGAGGGCGCGGCAAATCTGAACCGCGAGTCGTAGCCCGCGCTCGGGGCTGAGCACGCGCGCCCGCACGAGCTCGTCGGCGAGGTCGTTCCCCTCGAGGAACTCCATCGCCAAGAAGAAGCTCCCGTCGTCGAGCTGTCCGAAGTCGAAAACGTCGAGCACGTTGGGGTGCTTGATCCGGCTCGCGCTGATCGCCTCTTGCTGAAAGCGCGTGACGATGTCGGCCTTGCGCGAGTACTCGACGTGCAAGACCTTGAGCGCGACCTTTTTTTCGATCGCTTCGTGCTCCGCAAGGTACACGCGCCCCATGCCGCCCTCGCCCAGCATCCGCAGTACGCGGTACCGGCCCGATATGATGGTCCCGATCAGTGGGTCGCCTTGACTCTCCGCCATGTTGGAGCTCGCGCCGCGCGAGGGGGTCCTGCACCATAACGCCCCTTCGTCCGAGCTGCTATAGGCGGTACCGCGTCCGAGAGCGCGGCCTCCGAGAGCGTGGCCGCGGCCGCGCGTGCGGGGATGCCGACACCGGCCCGGTCTGGTAGCCTGCGGAGCTCGCCATGATCGTCGTGATGGAGCCGGAGGCGCCCGTGGAGGCGATCGAACGAGTCGTTGCGTTTCTGGTTCAGTCGGGCTTCGACGTTCACCGTTCCAGCGGTCAGTCGCGCACGACCCTGGGCGTGGTCGGCGAGGTGACG
>DASWGX010000149.1:0-3879 GCA_036393455.1 Polyangiaceae bacterium | reverse complement strand
AGCGTACAACCTCGGCGTGCTCTTCGCGCAAACCGGCAAGGTCGAGCAAGCCACCACCTGGTACCAGAACGCCTGGGAGCTCCGCGACAAGACTCCCAAGGCCGCTCAATCCGCGGCCGGCGCGTACAACCTCGGCGTGCTCTTCGCGCAAACCGGCAACGTCAAGCAAGCCGCTCGCTGGTACCAAAACGCCTGGGAGCTGCGCGACAGGACTCCCGAGGCCGCCGACATCGCGGTGATCGCGGCGGAGCGGCTCGCGCATCTCGCCCGCCGCAAGGGCCTGCGCGGCCTCGAACACGCGCAGGGCTGGTGCGACGACGACGCCGACCTGGTGCAGACAATGACGAAGGATCTCGGCACGGCGCTCGAGCTCCAGGACTGGAAACGCGCACTGCCGCGAACGCGACTTCTCGCGGCGGCGATCGCGGTCGAGCTCCGCGACGAAGCCGACGCCAAAGAGTATTCGCGGCGCGCGGTGTCGGAGATCGGCACGCTCATCAAGCGAGCGGCGGCGATCGAGCGGCCGGGACCGGCGGCGGTTCTCGGTATTGCGCAGCTTCATCGTGCCCGCGCCTGGGCGGAGATTCGCCGCGCGTTCGATTTGCCTGACTTCGGCCACGACGCGATTGCGGCCGTCGAAGCCGCGCTCCGGGATCTCGACGCCGCCGAAAAGTTCGAAGCAGAGGCCCGGCATCGCGATAAGCCGGGGCCCGAGGCGCCCGCGGAGACGCCCCGAGAGCCGATGCCCGACCCTGCGCGAGATGCCGGCACCGCATCGCTCCTCGAGTCGGCCTCCGAGCTGCTCGGGTTCGCCTTCGAGCTCTCCGATCGCGGTACGGCCGGCGAGCGCCTTGCCGTCGAAGCCGTGGGAAAGACGCGCGCGGCGCATCGAGCCGCGCAGCAGGCCACGCACGACCCCGGACCCGTCGCGGAAGCGGCGGATCTCGCGCTCGGCGCGCTCACGCTCGGGCTCTCGTTTCCGAAATCGTCGCCGCCCTTCGGCACGGCCGTGAAGCTGCTCGAAGCGGCACTGACGCTGCTCGATGTCGTGGACTTCGGCCCGGAACACGAGCAACGCGCGCGCGCCGGGCGGCTCGTCGCCGTCTCGTCCGGTGCGCAGCTCGCGTTGCTCTGTGCGTCGCGGTTCGGGCTCGTCGGCGAGGTGCTCCCCGAACAATGGCAGAGCGCCGAGAAGCTCCTCGAGCGAGCCGAAGCGCTCGCGGCGCAGGCGCTCGAGCTCTTTGCGCGCAGCTATCTCGTCGAGCTCACCGGCGCCAAAGGCGCGGAGGTCCTCGGCGATCAGAGCCGGCGCGACGCGCATCTCACCTGGCGGCGCCGCTATGCGGTCGTGGTTCGCACGTGGTGCGAGGCGGTAATGCGGCGGCGGCTCGGGGATGGGCCGGACTCCGCGGAGCGCACGGACACGTCCGTCGTCGCGCCCGAGGCCGAGCAGCTTCTCGCGGCGAGCCTCGAGGCGAGCGCGATCTGCGAGTCGCGGCTGCTCGGCGAAATGGGACGGGCGCAGCCGGCTGCTCGACCCACGCCGCCGCGAGCGGAGCTGCTCGATGCGGTGAAACGGCTCGCGCGCTCGCGCGCGGGATGGCTCGAGCTCGCTTTCGGCTTCGAGCACCTCGGGAGCTTCGTCATGAACGAAGCCGGAATCGCGGAGGGGCGGATCGCCGGGTCGCCGGTGGACGGCCGCGGCGTGTCCGCGGACGAACGCGACCTCGAAGAGCGGTATCGAGCGTTTCGCGCCGTCACCGTCCAGAAGAAGGTCGAGAAAGCACCGGTCGGTCGTGGCGATGGAGATACTCCGTCGCGAAACCCGGAGCCCGCGGAGCTCGAGCCGGCCCTCGAGCGTCTCTGGGCGTGGATCCGAGACGTGCTGCCCAAAGATATCGAGGAGAGCGACCGCGGATGGATCGTTTCGCCCGCGAGCTGGCTCCAGGATCTGCCCTGGGTCGGGCTGGGTGCGTGGGCGGGGCTCGACGTCCGAGCACAGGTGCTCAGTGTGCCCGACCTCGTCGAAGCCGGCGATCGGCCGGCCGCCGGAGCCAAGCCGCTGTTGCTCGTGGTGTCGCACGAGGATCTGTGGGCCGTGGTGCGTGATCTGCGACCCGCGCTCCGCGAGGTGAACGCCAAGGGCTGGCGAGTGCTGAGGCTCGAAGCGCCTGCTCCGCGTTCCCACGACGAATCCGCGTCGAAGGAGCCGCCGGGCCCCGTGAAATGGACGGAGCTCGTCGGACACGGCAACAAGTCGGAAAAGGACATCGATCCGAGCGGTATGGAGCTCAGCCCGAGCGTCGTGTTCTGGCTTGCGCACGGCGAGTACGACGACGCGTCCCGCGCGCTCAGGCTGCCGGTCGCCGAAGAGCCCCAGGTGACCATCACCGCGGGAGAGCTGGCGCGCGCCGGGCTCGCCGATGAGGCCATCGAGCTACCGGGCGGCGTTCGGCTCCGGCTCCGGCACTGCCGCGCGTTCATTTCCGGCGCGTGCCTGAGCGGGCGCATCGATCCGCGCTACGAGCGCGAAGGAGTCGGTCTGGTCCGGGGCCTGTTCGCCATGGGCGTCGAGGAGATCTTCGCCCCGAACTTCCCGGTTCTGATGAGTCCAGAGCTCGGCATTCCGGCGCTCTACGCCGAACTGCTTCGCAAGGTGTGCTCGGGAGAAGGGCGTCTTTCGGACGTCACGGCGCCGCTCATCCGCGCGTTCAAGGAGCGCGGAGTGACGCCCGCCGCGTGGGTGCATGCGATGGTGTTTTCGCGGGCTTTTCGAGCGGCGGGCACGGAGCACGCGGCATGAGCTATTTCGGAACCCAGGTCGCGTCATGTCCCGCGTCCCGCAACGCCTCCACGACCACGCGCGGAACGTTTTCGTTCGCGAGCAGGCGCACGCGCGCTGCCTTACGCGCTCGGCGTCGCGAAGACGCGCTCTTGTTCGAGCACGTTTCGGGCGTACGCCAGGCACGCCCGCACGTCCTCGAGCGCAATGCCCGGATAGTTCTCGACGACCTCTTCCGGCGTCCACCCATTCGCCATGAGCTCGATGACGAACTCTACGGCGAGGCGCGTACCCCGGATGACGGGTTTGCCAACGAGCACGGCGGGGTCGACACTGATGCGTTCTTGCCAGTCCAAGGGGGGCTCGTTCATGCGGTGCGAGAGCTGGCGGAGAGCATAGCAGCGTTCGCGGGAGCGGACGAGTCGGAAGGCAGCAAACGGCTGGGCACCCTTTCACCCGTTACACGAACTCCAGCGCGCGGTGCAGTGGAGCGTGGAGCAGCCGATGTTGCGCTCCTCGACTCCGGGCTTGTCGCGCCGAAAAGCGCTCATCCCCGGGCTCGGCCAAGGACAAGAGCACCGCGCAGGGCAATCCGCGGCGCGAGAGCGAGCAGGCACGGAAAACCAGGGGCGCCGATGCGGAGGGCCATTCCAACGACGTGCTCTTCCGTTTGCGCGAGCACACGCGCGGGAAGTGGCTCGACATGAGCGAGGGGGAGCGCGTGTTCTCCCCCGACGTCGTATTGTGGGCGACGCATGGCGAGGCGGATCGCTCGGCGCGCGCAACCGAGCTCAAGCTCGGCACGGGGCGCGCCGTGCACGCGGGACATCTCGTTGCGGCCGGCGCAAACGGCGAGCCGTTGCGCCTCGACCGGCAGAGCTCGCTCGATCTTGGACGCTGTCGGGCGTTCGCTTCGGCGTCGTGCATGAGCGGGCGCATCGATCCGCGCTACGATCGAGAGGCGCTGGGGCTCGTGCGCGGGCTGTTTTCGATGGGCGTCTCCGAAGTGCTCGCGCCGAACTACGCCGTTTCGCTCCGACCTGAGCTCGAAATCGAGGACCTTTACGGCGAGGTGCTCGAATGGGTCTGCGTCGAGG
>DASWGX010000148.1:0-6565 GCA_036393455.1 Polyangiaceae bacterium | reverse complement strand
GAGCAGGCGAACCACGAGCCCGGCCGACTCCGCTTTGATCACCTCGGCGCGGACGTGACCGTTCCTAACGACCCTTTGCGGCGCCTCGCCGGCGCGTTCGCCTTCGGGCGTCGGGTGCAGCACGATCTTGCGATTCTTGTAGTCGAAGTTGTGCACGACGACGGCCATCTCGTCGCCGGGTTTGACGCGCTCTTCGATGTTTTCCAGCCGCTCGAACGATAGATCGGCGCTGAAGACGATGCCTTCGACGTCGGGTTCGAGCTCCACGACCACTCCGAACCTCTCGACGCGCGTGACGCGCGCCGTGTGCCGGGAGCCCTGTCGATACTTTGCCTTCGCCTCGCCCCAAGGATCTTCCAAGAGCGCCTTGCGGCTCAGCCAGATCTTCCCCTTTTCGTCGATCTTGAGAATCTTGACCGGGAACCTGTCGCCCGCCTTGACCGCCTCAGCGGCTCGCGCGCGCGGATCGTGGCTGAGCTCCGAGACGTGAACGAGGCCCTCGAGGTTCTCGACCGCCGGCATCGCCACGAACGCTCCCCAGTCGACCACCGTGCGCACGACCCCTTCGAGCTCTTGACCCTCTTGCAGCAGCGCGAGCGCTTGTTTGCGGCGCTCGTGCGCTTCGGCTTCGAGCATCGGACGGCGTGTGACCACGACGTCCCGCCCGGCCTTCTCGTATTGAGCGACCTTGAACTCCAACCGCTGGCCCAGCAGGGCCGAGAGGTTCGCGGTGCCCGGGTGGAGGTCGACGCCCGACGCCGGAGCGAAGGCGCGCAGTCCGTCGATGTCGACTTCCACGCCACCCTTGATCACCCCGGTGACCAGCGCCCCGATCAGAGTGTTGTCGCGGGCAGCCTGCTCGACGCGGACCTTCGTTTCTTCTTCGCGCAGCGGCTTGCGCGTGAGCACGACGAGCCCGCCGCGGCTGCCGTCGTTGTGCACGCGCGCTACGAAACGATCGCTGACTTCGGGCACCAGATCGTCCGGCTCCATTTCACCGCGGTCGAATACGGCGAGCGCCTTGCCCGAAAGGTCGACCATGATAGCCGTCTCGAGTACGGCGGTGACCTTGCCGAAAACTTCCTCGCCCTGGTGAAACGGGTGGCGTTCGGACGAGCGTCGCGATCTGGTCTTCTGCGTCGCGCCGGGGGGCTTCTTCTTCCTGCGCCGCCGCCGCTTCTTCTTTTCGGACGCGGCCTCGGTCCTGGCGACGTCGGTGCCGGCGGCCTGTTGCGACTCCGGCTGGGCTTGCGGCTCCGCTTCGGCTTCGACTTGCGACTCCGCTTCGGCTTGTGCCGCCTCTCCGGCGGAGCCGGCCCCGTTCGGCTGCTGCCCCGCGCTCGCGACGGGGGGTCCGCCGGACGCTTGCGCCTCGGCAGTGGCCGGCCCCGTTTTCTGCTCGCTCAGCTCCAAAGCTCCGTTCGAGGTGAGCTCGCCCCCTGTCCCGGGTGCAGCATCACTGGGCTCGGCGAGCGGCTCTTGGCGCGCCATGGAATCGGTGGACGGATCGAGTTCCCCGGACATTGGGCTGGAGCTTTCGGTTGCGCGGTATAACTCGCCCGGCGCCGCGTGCCAATCCACGCCGGCTCGGAGTTCGGTCGATTTTACGGCCACCGGGGGGGCGCGCGCCGGGCTCGCGCGGCTACCGAGCGATGGGCAAGCGTCGGTTGACGCCTCCGCTTCGGTCGATGAGCGGTCCCGCGGACGCCGCGGCGTTGTGCGCGGCGACGCGTTCCGCCACGCGGCGCGCCACCGAGAGGAACGCTCGTGCGCTATCCGAATCGGGCGCGGCGGTCACGATGGGCGAGCCCGCGTCACCCCACCTGCGCACTTCCGGATCCAGCGCCATTTGGCCGAGCAGGGGGGCCTGCGCGTATTCCGCCACTTTCTGACCTCCGCCGCTGCCGAACAGCTCGTGACGCTTGTCGCAGCCGTCGCAGACGAAGTAACTCTCGTTTTCCACGACGCCCAGCGTCGGGATGCCCACCTTCTGGTTCATGCTGACGGCCTTGTACACGTCCTGCAGCGCAACCTCCTGAGGCGTCGTGACGACGATGGCGCCCGTGGAACGAACTCGTTGCGACAGGGTGAGCGCGATGTCTCCGGTGCCCGGCGGCAAGTCCAACAGCAAGTAGTCGAGGGTTCCCCAATCGACGTCCTTCAAAAACTGGAGCAGAGCCCCGTGCAGCATCGGGCCCCGCCACACGACGGCGCTCTTCGGCTCTTCGAGCAAAAACCCGATGCTCATCAGTTTGACCCCGAAGCGCTCGAGCGGCGTGATCTTGCTGCCGTCGCTCGACGGGTGTCCGGAGACGCCGAACATGGTCGGTACGCTGGGACCGTAGATGTCGGCGTCGAGCAGGCCCGTCGTCGCGCCGAGCTGCCGCAGCGCGAGCGCCAGGTTCGCCGCCACGGTACTCTTGCCGACGCCGCCCTTGCCGCTCAAGACCAGGACCACGTTCTTGACGCCCGGCACCGGGTCGTCTTCGGCGACGCTGCGCCACGACGTGACGACTTCGACGCGCGTCGCGGCGCGCCGGACACCGGGAACGTTGGTGGCGGCCTTTTGGACTTCCTGCTCGAGCGTGCCGCCGTACCCAGCGTACGGGACGCGCAGGGTGACGATCGCCGTTCCGTCGCCGTCGACGCCGAAGTCGCCCAGGACACCCGCGGCGCCCAGCGTCTCGTCCTTGCCCGGCACTCTGACCGTGGCGAGGGTTTCGCCCAGCGCTCGTGCGATGTCCGACATGCGGCGCTTCAGGTAGGACCTCGACGTCCCGTTGTCAAACGCGGGCCCTCGCCGGAGCGTTCTAATACAGCCCGAGCAGCCAGCCCAGAAAGAGACCGCCGCCGAGGCCGGCACAAGCGGCAGCCAGCGCCGCCCTCAGCGAAGGGTGCCGGTGCCGCGGCCGGCGACGTCCGAGACCGGCGGCAAGCGAGCCGTACTCGCCCGTGAGGTCCGGCGCAGATGGCGCGCGCGGGATGCGCGGAACACGTAGAAACGACTCGCTCACACCCGAGCCGGCGCGCACCGGTGCGGACGACGAACCCCCGGCCGGGGGCGGAATGGTCGAGTCTCGTTCGTCACCAAGCCGGGGCAGGCGAATCTCCCACGTAGCGAGCTTGGATTGCCGGAGGACTTCCCGCAAGCCCCGAGCGCTCCATCGACGAGTCGAGCGGGCGACAGCTCAGCTCCCGAAGCTGATACCTGACGCCTGATACCTGATACCTGGCAGCCCAGTGCCGAAACTTCCTTTTTTGGTTCCGGCTACGCCGGCTTAGGCTGTTGGGGTTGGCTATCGGCCGTCAGCCGTCGTGGCGTTCCCGGATTCTGTCGGTACCGCACAAAACTTTTGCGGCGCGCTTCCCCCCAAAGGGAAGCGCGCCGCTCATCCGGCGTCGAGCGCCGAGCTCAGCCGCCGCTGGCGGTGGCACTCGCCGAAGCGCTCGCCTCGAACGAAACGCTCACCGAGGCGGACGCCTCGAGCGCGGCGGTGGCGTCGGCGGCGAAGCCGGCGCCGGCGCTGGCGGTGCACTCAAGCGATGCGGCGATGTCGGCGACGAGATCGGCCCCGGCCTCGCCGAAGGCGACCAGCGCACCGCCGGCAACCTCGGCTTGGGCTGCGACCTCGAGCAACGCGGGCAGGTTGGCTCGAATGCGCGCGGCGACGTCCGCGTCGGCGTAGCCCGTAATGGTCACCGCGGGCGGCGTGCACTCGGCCGTCAGCGAGGCTTCGGCCTGGCAGCTGGCTTCGCAGTTGGCGTCGAGCTCGCAGCTTGGAGGCTCGAGCTGAGCTTCACAGCGCGGCGCGCTGGCTTCACCCATGCACTCGCCCTTGCACGATGCTTCGCCCTCGCACTCGACGGTGGCCTCGGCGCTCAGCGTGCAGCTCGCGTCGCACGAGCCGGTGCAATTGCCCGAGCAGGAGCCCTCGCACGATCCCTCGCATTCGCCGGCGCAGGTGCCTTCGCATGTGCCCATGCAGTTGCCGTCGCCGTCCATCGCGGAGCACTCGCCCTCGCAGGTGCCCATGCAGGTGCCTTCGCACGAGCCTTCGCAGACCGCGCCGCAGCTGCCCGTGCAGGTGCCGTGGCATTCGCCCTCGCATTCCACCGTGGCGCCGGCTTCCGCCTCGCAGCTGACCTCGCCCGTGCACTCGCCTTCGCACGTGACGACGAGGTTGCCGCCTTCGCAGCGCGCTTCCAGTTCGCCCGGCTCGCACTCGGCGTCGACCTGACAGGTTCCTTCGCAGCTCGCCTGTGCCGAGGCAACTACCGAGCACTGGGCCGGAACGAATTCGATCGTGGCGCCCGCGCTGAACTGCGCTTGGATCACGGCTTCGGCGCTGGCGCACAGCTCCTCGATCTCGTCGTCTTCGATGTCGTCGGGGTCCGCTTCTTCGTCCGCGATGCCAGCGCACGCCGCTACGACGCGGGCTTTGATGTCCGCGCCGACGCTCTCGAGCGTCGCAGCGGCGTCGCCGAAGGCTTCGAGGCGCGCCTCGAGCTCGGCGGAGCATTCTCCGAAGCCCGGACCGTCGGTGCCCGTATCGCTGCACCCCTGGATCGAACCGGCGCCGAGCAGTGCGCCCAACACGGGGGCCGCCGTTCTGAAGACTCTAGACTTTGACATTTAAGCGCTCCTTGATTCCTTAGTTGACGAGGTTCCCTCGAAAGATGCGCCGCGCGGGTGAAGCCGCGCGGCGACGTGTTGGACGGGTTCGTGGGATGATCGATACAAGCCGTCGGCGCGCAAGAGCCCGCTGGCATTCGGCCCGTCCTTGCGGGGTCGCGATTTTTACCGGTCCGGAGCCAGAAAGTCACCCTATCTGAGCCGCGCGGCGGACGATGAGTAGGACAATGGGTGCCTTGGCCGGTCGGACGGAAAGTGTTCTTTTTGTTTCGAGTACCTCGAGCATTCGCCGCGGCCCGCCACGAGTGGGCCATGACGCCCCGGTGCGAAGCGCGCTGCGCGGGGTTTCGGCGCAGCGCGCCGTTCGGTTTCCGGTCGCGCCCCCGCGCGGCGGCGCCGGTCAGAAAAGGACGCCGAGAAACCAGCGTAGCGTTTGAGCCGTGCCGACGTCGGTGGCGTCGGCACCGAGCACGGGCGTGATCGCGCGGATCTCGCCCTCTTGGTAGCCGAGGCCGCCCATCGGAAACAGCACGCCGTACTCGAGCTTCGTGAAGAAGCCGCCGAGGTTTTCGGGATTGTCGTTGTATCCGCCGTCCTTCGACTGGAAATAAAGCTGGGCATTGAGCTCGATGCCGAGATCGCGCTCGTGGCCCGGAGCTTGAATGAACTGGCTCGCACGCGTCCAGATGCCGGCCACGCCGCCGCCGATACGCTGGCCCTGCGGGGTTCGCATGAAGTCGTAGATGACGCTGGGGCGGAAGTAGTACGTGCCCTGTACGCGCGTGAGCAGATTCTTGTGCAGGATCAAATCGAGCCGGTAGGCGGGATGAAAACGGAAGGTGGAGAGCGTCCGGTCGCCCAGCTGGCCTCCGTTTTCGGCGTCGAGCGGTATCAGTCCTTCCACGTCGGCATCGCCCGAAGCCCAGCCCCAATGGAAACCGAGCCGCAGCTTGTCTTCGACCAGCTTCTGCTCGATTTCGGTGGCGATGCCCCACTGGTTCACGTCCCAGCCGTTGTCTCCGTTCGGGTTGACGTAGTCGCTCGCTTCGGGGGCCGTTTGGGTGTTCTCGATGTGCCCCTGAATGGTGATGACCTCGGCCTCGAAACGAAACTTCCGGTAGAGGAGCTGTAGCCACGCGTCCGGAACCCAGAAGCTTGCGCCGCGACGGACGAAGCCGCTCGCTTCTCCGGCTGCGCAGTCGATGGCCGCAGCTCCGCTCGACGAGTCCGGACTGGAACAATCGGCAAGGGGGCCGTTGGCGTCGTTGGCGAGCAGCTGATTCTGGTGCATCACGTACAGGCCGCCGTTCACCACCAGGTCGCCGCGCGCGAGCGCGAGCTTCAAGAGCTCCGGACTCTTCTGCCTGAATACGGCGAGCACGTACTGATCGACGTCGTCGAGCTGCGCCAAGTCGTAGGCCTGACCGCCGGGAGGTGAGAAAGCCTGGCTCGTCGCGCCCTCGTTCGGAAAATCCCAGGCGCCGGCGATGTAGAGGTCGAGCGGCTTGATGCCGGTAACGACCGCGATGCGATCCACGGTCGACTGGTAGTCCGCGTCGTAGCCGTCGCCGCTGTTCTGGAAAATACCGAGACCCCAGTGACTCGGCATGCGGCCGAAGCGCAGCTGGCCCACCGGCGTCACGTATTCGGCCCAGGCGCGCTTGACGTTGATACTGTCGTTCAGGCTGTTGATGCCGGACGCGGACGGCGCTTGTGTGTTTTCGTAGAACCCCAGCGGAACGTAGCCGTTGCGTTCGGCGACCGCGTAACCGCCGTCTCCGGACGGTTCGTTGCGGTAGCCGCCGGGAGTCGAGCCGAGCACGACGTTGTCGAGCACGTCGATCTGGGTGTTGACGCGCAGATTGTCGGAGATGACGAGCTCCGGGTTGAAGCGCAGCCTGAGATTCGCGCTCGATTGCGTCTTGTTCTGGC
>DASWGX010000147.1:0-37402 GCA_036393455.1 Polyangiaceae bacterium | reverse complement strand
GTACTTGATCTCCTTCGCCATTCCGCTCTTGCTCTGAACCTTGACCAACGCCGCCGTCAACGTCGTCTTGCCGTGGTCGATGTGACCGATCGTTCCAACGTTGACGTGGGGCTTTTTGCGTACGAACTTCTCCTTGGCCATCGTTTCCTTCCAGACTTGTTCTCAGAGGGCGGTCTCGGGCTTGCGGCGCGCCGAAGCCCCGTGTCGAGCGGTCGAGCCCACCACCAGGATTGAACTGGTGACCTCGTCCTTACCAAGGACGCGCTCTACCAACTGAGCTAGGTGGGCGGAGCGAAACATCGGGGCAAAGCGGGCAGAGGGCTCACGCGGCCACACCCGGCGCGACTCCTTCGGGTCACCGGCGCCTCCGCCCCCGAGCACAATCGCGGGCGGGCCGGGGGGGTGCCCGCGCTCCAACAAGACAGAGCGGGAGAAGGGATTCGAACCCTCGACATTCAGCTTGGAAGGCTGACGCTCTACCAACTGAGCTACTCCCGCGAACACACCGTGCACGGTAGAGCACCCGCGCGGGCTGGGGCGCCCGCGCGAAAACAACACCTCGCGCGGGTTGGGGCGCCCGGGCGAAAACAACACCTCGCGCGGGTTGGGGCGCCCGCGCGAAAACAATAGAGTGGAGGGTGGTGGATTCGAACCACCGTAGGCGTAAGCCGGCAGGTTTACAGCCTGCTCCCTTTGGCCACTCGGGCAACCCTCCAGAGACGAACGAACGGCACTTCCGCCCCGTTCAGTCCTGGCTCCGACAGCTCGAAGCACAGTCAGGCCCGCGAGGCGGACCGCGCCCGCTGGCAACACGCCGCCGCGCGATTGGGCCAGCCCCACTTCGACGGTTCCAACCGCAGGCGGGCCCGCGGGGTGCCCGCCAGCCAGCAACGGGGAGCTGGCGAAGGGACTTGAACCCCCAACCGCCTGTTTACAAAACAGGTGCTCTGCCAATTGAGCTACGCCAGCGGTCGAGCGGTCGGCGCGGGTTGGAGCGCCCGCCCACGAGCAGGCATACCCATACGGCCGCAGGTCTCCTGAACGGAGCACTGAGTCGGGAGAGTGAAACCGGCCGTCTGACGGCGCGCGGTACAAGTCCGGGTCTTGCACGAATCAGCCTGCCAGGAAAAATTGGGCTCAGAAGTTGGGACAGAGCGCCTCATAGGGTGTCGACCGTATCCGGCGAGCTTCGGACTTGCGAAACGCTGCCAGCCTGCCAAATGACGGCACCCCACCTTAGCCCCGTGGTGCGGCGACGTTATCCACGAGTGCGGGGGGCGGGGACCCTTGAGGACGGCGCTCTGGTAGCGCCGGCTCCCGACCCTGTCAAGCACAATTCATACCGAACCCGTTTCGGCTCGAAAACCTCGGTTTTTCTCTCGAATTGTCCGCGGAGCCGCCCGCGGCGAGGGGCTCCGCGGGTGGGCCGCGCCGACCGACTTCCCGGAGAGCCATCCGGCTGGGAGGCCGGTGCGCCCGCCCAGGGGCTCCGCCTCCCGGAAGAGGATGGCCGGCGGCCGGCGATCGAGCCCGGCTCTATTGGGCGGAAGATTCGGCGGACCGCTTTGCTTCGGCTCGGGCTCTCAGATCTTCGAACGCGCGCTCCAGCTCGTCGCGACTGTAAGGGAGGCGCGCGAGCGCTCGCTCCTCCGCCAGCATCGCCCGTTCGAGCCGTGCGGCGGAGTCTCGCGTGCGCTCGATCCAGCCGGACTTCTCCCCCGTCCGCTCAGCCAGCTCGAGCGTGTGCTCCATCATGGTGCGCGCCTTGCGAAGCAGGATGGCGTAGCGCACGCGCATGGCTCCCTCGAACAGCTGCCGCTCCGCGTCGGTCCTCGCGGACGCCGGCGGCTCGATGCGCATGAGCTCGTCGTGCAGCCGCTCGTAGAGCTCACCCACGCGATAGCCGGCCATCGCCGACCAGTGCGCGTCGTAGGCGCGCATTGCATCCGAGTACGCGCTCTGCGCGTCCAGAATAGCCTGGCAGCGTCGCTCGAGGGCCGCCGCGAAGTTTTCGGGCAGAGGAACGAAGAGAACGCGTTCGGCCTCGAGCCGCTCTACTTCGCCGAGCGCGTAGTACAGAGCGGCGAGATCGCGTGGAACGCGGCCCGCGGCATCGAGCCGATTCATTTCGATGACGTCCCTGCCTTTAGTGATGTAATAGTTTGCGGCGTCACGCTCGCCGCGGTCGGCCAGATGCAAGGCTTTGGCTCCATGAGCCACGATGAGCTCGAACGGTTGCAGAGAAGACGCGTCCTCTAGCAAGACGTCGGCAAGCGCGGCCGCGCGTTCCCAACGCTCGCGATGGACGTGGATTCGCACGGCGCGCACCAGAGCAGTGGCCGAGACGGCGCTCTTGCCGCCGGCGCGCGCGGCGCTTTCGTAACGCGCGACCGCGGCTTCGAGATCGCCAACCTCGTCGTAGGCTTCGCCGGCAAGAAGCGCCGCGCGTGCGGCGTAGCCGCCTCGCGGGTCGAGCTCGAAAACCCGGTCGAAGCCGACCCCGGCGCGCTCGTACTCACCCGCCTTCAGAGCGGCGACCGCGCGCTCGAAAAGCTCGCCGATGCCGACGGCCTCCCCCGGAGTGACTATCGTTCTCTCGACCGCCACGACGCCGGGTTCGCCGGCGGCCGGCGCAACGGCGTGCGACGCCCCGGGGTGCGCGCAGCCCCAGGTCGCGAGCGCGATGAGCCACGGTCGAGCAAGTTTCGCAGGTGTTTCGCTGGGCGCCGCTGCCACGCTGTCTAGTCTGCCGGAATAGCGCGCAGTCGTCCCGTGTTCACGCTGCATCCGGCGTAGAACCTGTTTCCGAGACAGCACCGGCGGATTTCACGCACGGTGTCTCGCCGAACAGCGCTCCTCGATCTGGAAGCATTCAATCCGCTGGTGGCCCGCCCAGGCACCCTCAGGGTGTGAACAGAGCCGTACAATTCCGCTCAAGGAGAAGGCACGTCGAAGGAGGCGCCTCGAAGGAGGCACGTCGGAGCACGCGCTCAAAAAAACGGTTGCGTCCTGCGGAGAGTGCTTTAACGTGAGCAGTCGATGCGCTGGTTATTCGTATGGGCGAACGAAGAACCGAGAGAGAGCGCTGGCAAGGCTGAGTTGGTCCTGACGGATGGGTTGTCCGAGAGGATGGGTGGCCCAGGCGGGGCCATGCGAGCTGGGGCTGTCGAAACCAGAAGGCAGAAGAGATCCGAAGCGTCTCTAGTTCCATTCCGGAGGTCGTACCCATATGACGCAAGTGGTAGTGATCGGAAGCGTTAGTACTCTGGAGCGCAGGCACCGAGACTTGGACCGTCAGGTTCGAGTTCTGGAGCGTCGCGCCTTTCTGACACCAAAGGAACAACGTGAGGTGCAGAACCTCAAGAAGCAAAAGCTCGTCGCGAAGGACGAGCTCTATCGGGCGCTCAAGGCCGAGACTCTCTGAATCAACGCGAGGCGGCGCCCTCGGCGGCGAATGCACCCGATGCTCCGGGTGGCAAAGCGTTCAGCGTCGAACGCACGCGTGATCCTGGCACGTGTAGTCGACCGGGCAATCGGTGGCGCGCTGGCACACGATCGGCGCCGTCGTGTCGACGCTCGAGTCTGACTCTTCGGCGGGAACATCGGCGGCCGGCGCCGGCTCGGGCGTCTCAGCGGGCATTCGTGACCGCTCGGTGACGGTGGAGCGCGACCGCGCGAAGCTCTCTCCGCCGCCGAACACGTCCTGGTTCAGGTCGTCGAGCGTCTCCTCCAGGCGTCGCTGCCAATCCTCGCTCAAGCCTCCAGGATGTTGCTGCTCGGTAGCCTTCGCGATGGCCAGCCAATGGCGAGCGTCGGCGCGAAACTTGAGCCGATAGTCCGTCATGCCACGCAAGTAGGCGTAACGAGCCTGATCGTTGGAGCTGAGGGACTCGAGGTCGGGCTCGAGCGCGCGCCAGATGGCCAGCGCATTCGCCCACTTGTTTTCTTCGTAAAGGCGTTGGGCTCGGTTCAAGTCTCCCCGATAGGTCGCGCATGCGCCCACGAACACGGAAAAGAGCACGCACTGAACGAACAACCCGACGAGCCTTCGCATCGGCGCGGAAGCGTAGCTCTAGAGCCGCCGGAAGTGCAAGCGAGCGACGGGCAGCCCATCGGCCAGCACGCGGCGCTCCCGCGGCGACCGCACGCCGAACGGGTTTTCAGCCACGCGGGCGGTTTTACCGACCGGAGCGAACGCCGCGTTTCCTCCGATCAGCTCGGCGTAGCGGACGGCGCGATCCATGACGTCGGTCTGCAGGAACAGTTCTCCACCCGGCTGGAGGAGGCGCGACAGCTCTTCGATCACGGCGCGTGTGAGCACGGTGCGCTTCTGGTGCCGTCGCTTCCACCACGGGTCCGGAAAGTGCACGAACACGGCGCGTATGCTCCCAGTCACGAGGCGCGGCAACGCGACACGGGCATCCTCGGCGAATACTCGGCCGCGCCCGGATAGGCCGCGTTGGCCGAGCCGCGCGTCGACTATGCTGGCCCACTTGCGGCGCACTTCGAGCCCCAGCATGAAGACGTCGGGAAAGGCCTGTAGCCTGTCGATCATGAACCAACCTCGGCCCGGACCGATCTCGAGCTCGATTGGGCCCGATGTCCCGAGAATGCTGCGTGGGTCCAGGACCTCCCCTTCCGGCAGGCGCGGGGCGTCGGAGTACGGCGTGGGAAGCATGCTCTACGGTGGTTAGCGCATGTCGCGCTCGGCACGGATAGCGAAACGCTTCACGAGCGTCCGGTTTCCGCCCGCGGCGCTCTTCGCGGCGCTCGCGGCCGCGGCCGCGACCGTCACGACCTTTCACCTCTTGAGCCAGACCGGTGGCGAGCCGGCGGTTCCGCTGGACGACACCTTCATTCACTTCCAGTTCGCGCGGTCCTTCGCAACGCTGCGTCCCTTCGTGTACTCTGCTGCCGGGGAACGCGTCGCGGGCGCCACCAGCCTGCTGTGGCCGGCGCTGCTCGCGCCCTTTTACGCGCTCGGCTTTCGGGAGCTTTCCCTGATCTGGCCGGCATGGGCGCTCGGCTGGCTCGCCTACGGTGCCTTGGGCTACGAAACGTGGCGCATTGCGCAGCGACTGCTCGGCCGGGGTGGAGCGGTCGCCGCCGCAGCGATGGTGTGCGCGTTCGGACCTTTCCTCTGGTTCGCGGCAAGCGGGATGGAGGTCGTGCCGTTCGCATGGCTCCTCGTGAGAACCACGCGCAAGAGCGCCGAGTGGTACGAAGCCGGGGCCAGCGCCGGAACGCACCGGCGCGACGCGATCGAGCTCCTGGCGCTCAGCGTCGCCTGTGCGTTGGCCCGGCCGGAGGGCGTCGTGGGTTCGCTCACTGCCGCCGCCGCGTTCGCGCTGGCGCCGGGGCACCGATTCAAGTGCTCGTTGTGTCTCGCCGCACCGCTCTCGACGCCGGCAATCAACTTGCTTTTTACCGGACAAGCCGTCGGCACGACTACGCGAGCGAAGTGGCTGTTTCACGACCCGTATCTGTCCGGCAGCGCACTCGCGGATCGCATAACCGAGCACCTCGGCATTCTGTTCGGCACGCTCCTCGACGGGCGTGTTTGGAGCGCCATCTTCATGCCGCAAGGGTTGGCTCCGATTTTTTGGCTCTCGCTACCGGCGCTGATCGTGATCGGCGCGCGCCGCGCCGCGCGTTTTCGGGCGCTCGCCCTGGTCGCGCTCGGGCTCGCCCTGCTGGTACCGGCCAGCTACGACAGCTTTCTCGTCAACCGCCTGCGCTATCTCTGGCCGTTCGCGGTACCCTGGTTGATCGGCCTCGCCGCGCTGTCGGAGCTCTGCGCCGGCGCACTTTCGCGATTCTGGCGCGGCGCGCCGAAGCTGGGGCTGTTGCTGTCTGCAGCGCTGGTCGGCGCCTTCGCGGGCCACACCGGCTACACGATCGAAGACGTCGCCGCGAGCGCGGACGCCATTCGTCGCCAGCAAGTGTCGCTCGGGCGTTGGGCTCGCGAAAGACTGCCCGAAGGAAGCCGCATCGGCCTCAACGACGCGGGTGCCATCGCGTACTTGTCGAACCTTTCGACCTTCGACGTCGTCGGTTTGACGACGGCGAGCGAGGTCGAGCCCTGGCGCGCGGGTCCGGGTTCGCGCTTCGAACACTACGAGCGGCTGTCGCGCGAGCGATTGCCGACTCACTTCTTCGTCTATCCGGCGTGGTTCGATCTCGACCCCCTGCTCGGGCCTTGCTTGACGGAACGGCACGTCCCCGGCGCCACGATCCTCGGGGGCCCGACCATGGTCGCCTGCGAAGCGGACTACGGTTTGCTCGAGAGCGGCGGGTTCCCGCTCTCGAGCGTGAACGGCGATTTGATCGACGTCCTGGACGTCGCCGATCTCGAGAGCGAACGCGCGCACGCATACGTGTTGGGCGGCGCCTCGCGCAGCGACAATCGCCTCGACGTACACGCCGGCCACGCCGACGGAATGCGAGCAAGGCGTCGCCTCGAGTCGTTCGAGCTCGAGGTGGCCGGCGGCGGCACGGTCGTTGCCCGGCTGACGGCGCAAGCTCCCTGCCACGCCACGCTGCGCGCGGGTGAGCGAACACTGGCCGGCGCCGTGCTCGACGGAACGCCGTGGCAAGAGGTTCCTTTCGCGCTGCCTGCCGATCTCGGGCGACGCCGCGTGACACTCACGCTGCACGCCACCGGAGAATTCTCGGCGCTTCACTACTGGTCGCTGAAGCCTCCGGTTCGCGTGGCACGCGACGAGAAAAAGGTGGCACCGGCCGGGGGCAGCCGGTAGGCTGCCCCGCATGCACTTGGCCGACGGCATCGTGACGCAGACCGCGCCCGTCCTGGCGCTGAACGTCGCGGGCCTGGCCTTGACCGGCGTCGCGTATCATCGCGCGTTTCGCCGCGGCAGCGAACAGGCGGCATGGACGGGCACGCTCGGCGCGTTCGCGTTGGCGGCGCAGGCGCTCAACGTGCCGGTCTGGCTCGGCACGAGCGCGCACGTCATTGGCGCCGGACTCTTGACGTTGGCGCTCGGCCCGGCGCGGGCCATCGCCGCTTTGTGCGCTGTGCTCTTGGTGCAGGCACTGCTCTTGAGCGACGGCGGCGTGACCGTGCTCGGCATCAACCTCCTCACCATCGCCATTCTGCCCGCGCTCTCGATGCACGCCTGTCGTCGGGCGTTCGGGCAAACGCTGCGGGGCCTCACCGCGTGCGCTTTCGCGGGCACCGTGATCGGCAGCCTGCTCGGCTCGAGCACACTGGCCTTCGTGCTCGTGGAAGGCGGCCAGGCGCCACCCGGACTGACGTACGGTTTGCTGGTGGGGGTTCAGACCGCCGCCGGCGCGGTGGAGGGCGCGCTGACCGCCGTCGCGGTCCGCCTGCTCCACGGCCGCGCCCCGGGGATTCTCACCCTGACGCCGGCCCCACTCGCGGCGCAGAGCGGGCAGCGCGGCGGGTGGAAGGTGTTCGCCGTGGCTGCGCTCGCGGTGGGAGCGCTGGTCCCCTTCGCGAGCTCGGCTCCGGATGCGCTCGAGCGCCTGGTCGGCGAGGAAAGAGCCGAGCCAGCGGCGCGCTCCCGCGCAGCGCTGGCGGAAGAATCTCTGGGCGCCACGGAGCCGCAAACGCCTCCGGACCGCCCATGACGCGCGCCTCGAGCTGGCTCGAGCGCCGGAGCTCGCCGGCCGCTCGACTGTTGAGCTGCCTTACGCTGGTCACCGCGACGGCGCTGCTACCGCTCGAGGCACACGCGTCATTGGCCCTCGCCGCTCTTTTCGCCGCCGTGTTCTGCTTCGTCACGCGCGGGGGCCACGCGCGCCGCCTGCTCTTCGCCTACGGAGCGGTACTGGTTACCGTGACTCCGATTGCGCTCGCGGGCCCTCTGGACGGCGCCTTGTTGCGCGTGGCACGTGCCGCGGTTTGCATCACGTTCGCGGTCGCGTTCGCAGCCTCGTTGCCGCGAAGCGAGCTCGGCTCGGCGCTCATCGCCCTGGGCACGCCGCGCGGTATCGCCGACACCGTCTCCACGTTGCTGCGCCAGCTCGGCGAGCTGGCCCGCGTCGGGGACCGGCTCGTGCTGGCGCGCCAGCTGCGACGCGCGACCGGCGTCGCTTCCATGGTAGGCGTGCTCCCGAGCCTGCTCCTGTGCAGCGTTCGCCGAGCCGAGCGCGTGGAGCTCGCGATGAACCTCCGAGGGTCGGCAAGCGCGGGAGCCGGCAAGGGCGCTCGTTTGAGGCTTCACGACGCGTGGCTCCTCGGCGCGGTCACGTTGCTGGTCGCATCGTTCTACACACTCGCAGGCTCGGCAGACTCCGACACGAGCGACGTGTTGCGCGCCGGGCTGGTCAGCAGCCCGGTACGGCCGTGAACGCGGACCGAATCGACGTCGAGTCGCTCTCGGTCGACCGCGTCGACGCGCGCGGTTCCAGTCGCACCGTGCTTTCGGACGTCGACCTCCGCGTCGAACCCGGGGAGCGCGTCTTCTTGGTCGGACCCAATGCCGCCGGCAAGACGACGCTGCTTCTCGCGCTCGTCGGCGCGCTGCCCTTCCGCGGAACCGTGCGCATCGGGCCCGTGACGCTCTCGAAAAAATATCTCGCCCGGGCGCGCGAACGCATCGGTTTCGTGTTCGCCAACCCGAGCGATCAGCTCTTTTGCGCGACGGTCGCAGAAGAGGTCGCCTTTGGGCCCGAGCGCCTCGGCCTGCCGCCCGCGGAAAGACGCCGGCGCACGGAGAGCGCGCTCGGAGCGGTGGCGCTCGAGCGGCTCTCGGAGCGCGACCCGGCCGAGCTCAGCCTGGGCGAACAGCGCCGTCTCGCGCTCGCCGCCGCGCTTTCGCTCCGGCCCGGCGTGCTGCTGTTCGACGAGCCTACGGCGAGCCTCGATCCCAAATCGCGATCGGCCGTCCTGCGCGCAATGACGAACGCCGATTCGACACTCGTGGTCGCCACGCACGATCTCGAAGCCGCGCTCGAGGTCGAAGGCGCCGTCGTCGTGATTCGCGAAGGACGCGTTCACGCCCGCGGACCGGCTGCGGCCGTGCTTCGAGACCGGGCGCTAATGCGGAGCGCCGATCTCGAGGTGCCCCGGTCGCTGCTCCCCTGACCTCTCGGATCTCGGGCCCACGCGAAACGCGTGCGCCGGCCACGTCTGCTATACCGCCCGCATGCGGCGCCGAAAGATGGGCAAGACCGGTCTCGACGTCACCGAGCTCAGCCTCGGCACCTGGGGTTTGTCCGGCGACGGCTACGGACCCGTGAGCGAGGCGGAACAGGACCGTGTGATCGAGCGAGCCTATGCTCTCGGCATCCGTCTGTTCGAAACCGCCGACAGCTACGCCAAGGGAAAGATGGAGGAACGCTTGGGCGCCCGCCTCGAAGGGCGCGCGGACGCCTTGATCGCCACCAAGCTCGGCACCGATCTGGAGGCTTCCCCGCCCCAGAAGCGCTTCGAGCCCGACTACTTGTCGCAGGCGCTCGAACGCTCGCTCGAACGGCTCAGGCGCGAACGCATCGATATCGTCCTTTTGCACAACCCGAGCTCACAAGTCGTGAAACGCGGCGACGCGACGAGCCTGCTGAAGGAGTGGAAACAGAACGGCAAGTTGCAGGCATGGGGCGTCAGCGCCGGCACGCTCGAAGCGGCGAAGTCGGCGCTCGCGGCGGGGGCCGAGGTCGTTTCGATCGGTCACAACGCGTTCGTGCCGCGACCGCTCAAGCTCTTGACTCCCGACCTCGAGACGACGGGCGCGGGCGTGCTGGCTCATTCGACCCTGCTCTATGGCCTTCTGTGCGGGCAATGGGCGTCCGGCAAAGAGTTTCCCGACAACGACCACCGCGCCGAACGCTGGACCCCCGACGAGTTTCGCCGCAGGATTCGCCAGCTGAACGCGATGAGGCCCACGGCGGCCGCCGAAAAGACCACGCTTCGCGGCGTGGCTCTGCGCTACGTGCTCGAGAACGACAAGGTCGCCTCCGCCGTGCTCGGGCCGCGCGATACCTTGCAGCTCGATCAGCTCGTGCGCGAGGCGGGAAAGAAGCCGCCCTACCTCGCCGCAGGCAGCTCGGGAGGCCTCGAAGGACGCCTGCGCACGGCGGGAGTCGAAGTGTGACGGAGCTCCTGGAAGACATGGTTCGCATCGCCGCGGAGGCGTCGGCCCTCGTGAACGAGATCTACGCCAAGCCGTTCAGCGTCGAGTACAAGGCTCCGCGCGATCCGGTCACCGAAGCGGATCGTCGCGCGAACCGGCTCATCTGCGTTCGGCTGCACGAGCGCTACCCCGACGTGCCCGTCGTGGCCGAGGAGAGCGACGAAGAGTCCTTCGCCGGCTTTCGCAAGGCGCCGCGCGTGTTCTTCGTCGATCCCGTCGACGGCACGCGCGAGTTCGTCGAAAGGAACGGCGAGTTCGTCGTGATGATAGGCCTACTCGAGGGAGACCGCGCATCGCACGGCGTCGTGCAAGCGCCGGCTCGAGGCTGGACCTGGGTCGGGCAGGTGGGCCGCGGCGCCTGGACGATCGGTCCGGATGCCTCGCGCCGGCCGATTCGGTGCAGCGAAACCCTCAACCTGGCGGAGGCCTCGATCGTCGGCTCGCGCTCGCACAAGAGCCAAACCCTCGAGCGTGCGCGTCGCGCCCTGGGCGCCGCGCACTGGCGCTCGCTCGGCTCCGCCGGGCTCAAGGCGGCCGCGGTCGCCAGCGGCGAAGCCGACGCCTACATCGCCCCCAACCGCGCCGGCAAGCGCTGGGATGCGTGCGCTCCCGACGCCATCGTGACCGCGGCCGGCGGGTGCTTCACCGACCAGAATGGTGCGCCCATCTCCTACCGCGCGCCGAGCCTCGTCAACGACAGAGGATTGGTTGCGACGAATCATCATCTGCATCGAGCCGTGATCGAGCGCCTCACGGCCGAGCTCGGCCGTCTCGACTAACGCCCTGCGTTAGCTTCGCGCTGCGCTCGCGCCTCGCTTTCGCTCGCCATCGCTTCACAGAGTGCTCCGCTCCGCTTCGCGAAGCATCGTGGCCAATGCCTCCGGAGCTCACGAGCCTCCGGAGCTCACGAGCCTCCCGAGCTCACGAAATCGTCGAGCTCACTTTTTTCTCACCCGCTCGCCGCGGTCCGCATTGGCCAGCCGGACGGCTAATCTCCCTTCGTTGACAGCTCGAAGTGCTCCGGCGTACCGTCCCGAAACACTGGGAACTTGCGTATTTGCGGGTTCCGGCACGCCCCACCTCGAGGGGCCTTCGTCATAACCGCATTTTCTGGAGGCCACCGTATGCTGCGCTCCCGCAAAGTCGTCGCTTCGCTCATCCGCTCATTGACGCTCGGCACGGCCGCAACCGTTGCTATCGGCGCGGCGACCACCACGCTCGTAGCCTGCAAGGACGAGAGCCAACCGGGATACTGGGTGGGTAAGCTCGAAGACCCGCCCTGGAGACCGCGGTCCGTCAAGCGCCTCGAGCAATTCTACGAGGACGCCGCCACCAAAGCGAGCAGTGATCGCGAGGCCCCCGACGTCAAGGCTCTGGTCGACGAGGTGATCGACCCGCTCACCAAGCTCTACGTCGACGAGTACTCCAATCTCGACACCAAGACGCGCGTCACGTTGATAAAGTTGCTCGGCGCGTTCAGGGACAAGCGCGCCGAACCGGCGATTCGCAAGGCGTTCGAGGAGTTCGCCAAGCGTCCGCGCACGACCAAAGACGAGCAAGACATCAAATGGGCGGCGCTCGCCGCCGGAGACATGAAGCTGGAGTCCGTCGCAGACCCGATGCTCCAAGCCTTCACCAAGCTCAAGGCGAGCTCGATGCTGGGCGGGATCGTCTACAAGGACTTCAGCAAGGCGATGAATCAGCTGTCGCACTCGTCCTGGTCGGGCACGCTGACCTCGATGCTGGAGCCGGAGATAAAAGTACCGAGGAGCGCCAAAGATCGAGATTTGATCGACCCGTACCGAGATCAGCTGTTCTGGCAGGTGACCGCAGCCGAGATTCTCGGTCGCATCGGGGACGCGAGCGCCGTCGAGCCGCTGCTCAAAGTCATGCTCGACCCGGCCAAGGCCGACGTGCAGGCGACGGCGGCGCTGGCCCTGGTGAAAATCGGAAAGCCCGCGGCTGACGCCACCGCCAAGCTGCTCAAGGGGGAAGCCGACAAGCTCATCGCGTTCAATCGCCGCCGCATCAAAGAAGTCACCGGCGCGCGCGAAGAGCCCACGGGCAAACCGTATCTCCCCACCGCCGCATTGGTGCTCGGCACGATCGGGCGCTCGGAATCGATCACGCCGCTCGTGGAGGCGCTGAAGGGCAACGTCGAGGACGAGAACAAAGCCATCATCGCCCGCGAGCTGACGAAGCTGCCGCCGACGCCGGAATCCAAACGCGCGTTCAAGAACGTGTTCGAGTCCATCTCGCTCGAAACCGTCGTGCCACCCGGCGAAAGCGCGCTGCAGATGCTCGCCGAGGCATCTGGCCAATTCTTCGATGCCGGCATGGTGGACTGGCTGATCGACAGGGCCGCCAACACGAAGGGCGGCGGCGAGGATTTGAAGGCGCTTCAGGGCACCTTGCTGCTCACCATGGTCAAGTTGGCCAAGCCCGAGCAGATGTCGAAGGTCAAGGCCGCTTTCTCGCGCTACGGCACCAAGCTCGAGAACGATTTGCTCGCGCAGGTGGAACCCCTGGTCAAAGAGTGCGCCGACCGAGTCGACTGTTACCTCACGGCTATCGAAAAGAGCGAAAACCTCGATCAGAAGAATCAGTACGCGGGGATCAAGGCCGGCTACATGATCGGAATCTTGGGCGACGAGAAGGCTCGCGACGCATTGATCGAACGGCTCGAGTCCATTGACAACGCCGCGGTTCGCTTCGTCGCGGCCAAGGTGATCGACACCCTGTCTCCCAAGGGCTCTGCAGAGGTCGCGAAGCAGCTCGAAGCCATCATCGAGAAGAACGAAAAGTCCGCGGATCGGGACAAGGCCGCCGCCGACGCACCGCTCAAGCAGGTCATGTATCGAGTCGAGGCGCGCGCGAGCTGAGCGCGCGCGGCGCCGGCTCGTCCGCTACTGGATCCCGTATTCGCGCAGCCGGCGGTAAAAGGTGCGTCGCGGAATGCCGCTGAGCTCCGCCGCTTTCACGCGGTTCCAGTTGCTCGCCTCGAGCGCCTCCAGGATGCGCGAACGTTCGTCATGATGATGTTCCGAAATCGTGCCGCGCCGCTGCCGGGCCACCGCGGATGTGCGCTCGGCCCGGGCAGCCGGCGCGGCGCCGTGGGAACTCGGTAAGTCGAAATCCTCCGGCAAGAGCTCCGCTTCCTCGCTCAAGATCCAGGCGTTGAGCAGCACGTTCTCGAGCTGCCGCACGTTGCCCGGCCAGGTTTGCGTCGCCAGCAGCCTCATTGCTTCACGCGACACCGCGCGCTTTTCGCGCTTGTAGCGGGCAGCGAACAAGCCCAGAAAATGATCGACGAGCTGCGGAATGTCGTCGGCGCGTTCGCGCAACGGCGGCAGGGGAACCTCGACCACGACGATGCGGTAGTACAGATCCTCTCGAAAGGTCCCGCGCGAGACCAGCTCCGCGAGGTCCTTGTTCGTCGCGAAGAGTACGCGAGCGTCGACGTCTTCTTCCTGATTGCCGCCGACGGGACGCACCTTTCGCTCTTGCAGCACCCGGAGCAGCGTCGCCTGCATCTTGGCAGGGGTTTCCCCGATTTCGTCGAGCAAGATGGTGCCACCCTCGCACTCGCGAAATAGCCCCTTGCGGTCGCGATCGGCCCCCGTGAACGCGCCGCGGACGTGACCAAAAAGCTCGCTCTCGAGTAGCTGCTCGGGAACCGCGCCGCAGTTGATACCCAGAAACTTCGCGGAAGCGCGTGACGACGCCGCGTGCACGGCATGTGCCACCATCTCCTTGCCGGTGCCGCTCTCCCCGGTGATGAGCACGGGCACGTCCGTATCCTTGACGCGATCGATCAGCGAATACACCCGCCGCATCCCGTCGCTCGTGCCGACCAGCCCCTGGTAGCCGAAATGAGCGTAGAGGCGCTCGTGAGCGGCCCGCAGCTTCCTGCGTGCCTGCTTGAGCTTGCGCGTCCGATCGCCCAAGAGCTCGCGCAGGTGCTCCTGGGCTTCCGCGAGATCCACGTTGGCTCGTTCGAGCTCGCTGGCGCGCGCGCGGTTCTCCCGAATCAGCCGCCCGTTTTCGAACGCGATGGCGACCTGATCCGCGAACGCGCGCAGCGTCGACAGCTCGCGTTCGAAGTGCACGCCGGGACGCAGTCGAGTTTCGAGGTACAGGGCGCCGATTGCCGCCCCCGAAGGCGCCAGAATCGGCACGCATGCCACCGACTCGAGCATCAGTTGATGCACGGACGAGTAGCCGGCGATGCGCGCGTCGTCGCGAGCGCTCATCGACATGAACGGCTCTCGCGTCTCGACGACGCGTTGCGCGATCGACCGCGAGAACTCGTGGTGCTGAGCGTCGCCCGCGAGCGAGCGCGAAGTGTGAACCGTGAGCTCGCCGTTCGGCTCGCACAAGAGCACGTAGCCGCGCTCCGCCCGCAAGAGCTGGACGGCGTGATCGGTGACCCGCGTCGTGAGCCGTTCGACGTCGACCTCCCCGGCCAGCTCGCTGTTGATCTCGAGGATACGCGCCAGGCGCTGCTCGAGCGGCGTCGCCGACAACGTCGACACCGAAGTGCGTCCGCGCGTTCCGGCGTCGAGGCGCAGCGGGTCAGCGTCGTAGCGCTCCGTGGGCGCCGCGGCGACTCCCGATTCCACGCGGGCGCGCAGGCCGCGACGGCGCGGGTCATTCCAGTACACCTCGCGCAGATCGCGCGGCAGTCTGGCTCCGATTTCCTCCAGTAGCGCCAGCGCTTCTTCGCGATCGCGGCGCGCGTGCAGGCTCTGACCCGCCGCGTCCGCCAGCTCGGCGCGCGACTCGAGCGCGCGCCAGATCCATTCCTTCTGCTGCGCCTCTCGCGCAGCATCGAGCGCTCGTTCCAGCCGCTCCCTTGCGGTCTGCTCGTCACCCGCCAGGGCCGCGACGCGCGCCTCCGCCAGGAGCAACAGCGGGCGATGTGCAGGAGCGCTACCGAGCTCGTCCGCGGCGCGGCGCAATTGACGCCGGAGCTCGAGCACTTGCGCCTTGGGATCGCGCACGGCGACCAGGATGCTTTCGAGCCGCGACTCGGCAGCGTCGAGCGTGCGTCCGAGCGCTTCGAACGCCACCGCGCACGCCTCATAGGCAACGGTGGCCTGTTCGATCCGCCCTTGCCGTGCGTAGAGGTCCGCGGCAAGTCCGTTCAATTGTGCTCGCTCCATCGGCGAGAGCTCGCCGCGCTGCTCCTCAAGCGCTTCTATGCTCGCGCGTGCCCGCGCCAGGCGCCCGAGGTACAAGTCCGCGTTCGCGAGATTCAAGAGGGCTTGACGCTCGGCCGCGCGACGTCCGCTGCGCCGCCCCATGTCGACGGCCGCTTCGTAGTGCTCGATCGCCGCGGCGATGTCGCCGCTCACCTTCAAGAGCGACGCCAGGTTCAACCGCAGCGTCGCGAGGTTCCCAGCGTCGCCGGCGCGTTCGGCCGCCTCGAGACCCTGTTCATAGCGAGCCTTGGCGTCCTCGAGACGATCGGCGCGCTGCTGCGCGAGCGCCAGCGAACCGAGCGCGACGGCTTCCAGGCGCGGCAACCCCAGGCTCTGCGCCGCTGCCACGGCCTGTTCCAGAACCTTGCCCGCTTCGTCGTGACGGCCCTGAAACGAAAGCGCGAGCCCGTAGGACGTGAGCGCCTCGCAACGAAACGTGCCGGGCGCGTCCCTGAGCGGCGCGGCAAGCTCCGCCGTTTTCGCGTAGTCGCCCGCGCCAAGGTGCGCGCGAGCGAGCGCCAGTGTCCAGCCAAACCGTGCCGCTTCGGGCGCGTCGTCGCTCGGGGTTTGCTCGCGCAACACCCTGAGCGCGGCGGGCGCCTCGCCTTGGTTGAGCAGCAAGCGCGCGCGCGCCACCGACACTTGCAGCGGCCGTTCGGCGATGATCTCCGGAGTCAGTCGTTCGAGCGCCGCGCCGGCGTCGCCGAAACGACCCTGATCGAGCAGCTGAGTCACTTCCTCGAGCGGATCCCCGGATGGCGGCGGCACCGAGGCGACGCCGAGCAGCGCCTCGATGTCGCGTTCCGACGCGACCGGGCGCTTCGCAATCAGTTGGACCAGGCGGCGGAGCTCGCCGGGCCGCGCTTCGGCGGCCGAAACCAGCCGCTTGGAGAGCCGCTCCGTCAACGACGGCACGGCCCGCCGCACCAGATCGATGGCGGCGCGGGCGTCGAGCGGCGGCACCTCGAAGGTGACATCGACGGTTCCGAGCGCCGTGCCGCCCACCGTCACGAGCCGGGCGCCCTTCCCGCGCAGCGCCGAAAGCTCCCGCGCGCTTTCGGGCAAGAGGGCGCTCGCGTCGTCGACCAAGACGACGACGTCCGGTGCGGGTGTTGCTTCGAGCTCGCCGCGCACGGCGCTCGGTAAGCTCACCATGCTCGCGTCGAGCCATGCCACCGCGCGGCCCGCCATTTCGAGCGACCAGGCGATGCGGCGCAGGAGCGCGCTTCGCCCCGAGCCCGGAGGTCCGTCGATGCGAAGCAGCTGCCCGGCGCCCAGCCCGAGCACCGAGCGAGAAAGGTCCGACGACACCGCGTCGATGCCGACGATCGGCCAACCCGCGCCGTCCGTGGCAGCGCGCTCCTCGGCGGCGAAGCGCGCCGCGCTGCGCAACGCCGAAGCGAACTCGTCGGCCGATGGATAGCGCTCGTCCGGATCTTTCGACGTGGCACGGCGCGCCACGTCGAGCAGCGCCTCGCGCCGGGCGGCGTCGATGGTGTGCGACGCCGCTTCCAGGGCTTCGCCCAGCATGACGCCGAGCGCGTACACCTCCGCCCGCACCGTGAGCGGCCGCCCCATGAAGAGCTCCGGCGCGGCGTAGCGCGGCGTGAGCCCCTGCGGGCGCGCTCCGCCTTCCAGCCACGGCGCCGCAAGACCGAGGTCGACCATGGTGGCGCGGCGCCGGTCCTGAACGATGACGTTGGCGGGCTTGACGTCGCCGTGCAGTAGCCCCGTGCGATGCAACACGGTGAGCTGGTCCGCCGCGCGAGCGATCGCGTGGAGCACGTCCTCGGAGCGATCCGGTCGTTCCATGAGCGCTTCGAGGCTCTCTCCCTCGACCAGCTCGCGCACCATGAACGGCCGCCCGTCGCGGGGCAGCCTGCCGAAGCGGACCACGCGCGGCACTCCGAGGCCTTCGAGACCGGACAGCGCCACCGCTTCCCGGACCAGGGCCGCCATCTCGTTCTCGGTGGCGCCGTCGGAGAGTACCTTGAGCGCGTAGCGATCGCCGTTCAGGCGATCTTTGACCGCCCAAACCTGCCCTCCGCCGCCCTGTCCCAGGCAAGCGAGTGGTTCATAGCGCGACGGAAGCTCGAGCGGTTTCACTCCACCTGCGGTCTTGGGCCGACCCGAGCCTCACAGGCCATAGTCGGCTCCGATGCCGATGAAAAAGCCGGTAATGCCGAAGCCGGCGTCGAAACGAGCCACGAAGTTGCGGTGCGGTTTGAAGCGGATGCCCGTCTGCACCGACAGCCACGGGAAGATGATCGGCTTGGAGCCGCCGTTCGCCCAGCTCGGCTCGGTGTAGCCGGCGTAGTGGTTGTTGTCGGTGTCGCAAAAGTTGCTGGGGTCGTTGGGATCCGTGTCGCTGGTGCACTTGACGTACGCGTCGGGGTCGTTTGCGGATTCGGGCGGATTCGGATACGCCTGAGTGCGAAACAGATCGCCGAACACGAAGCCGAAGCCGGCGCCGAGCCCGTAGTTCAAGGAGAACTGCGGCGTGAACTCCTGACTCCAGAGAAAGTCCGCCGTGAGGTAGATCACGTTGAGCTTGCTCTCGACTATTTCCCAAGCAAGCTGCGAGTCGGAGCTCGACTTGAACGGCGTCTCGCCCATGCCATAGCCCGCCCACCACGCGGCGAAGCTGTACTCGAACCCGTCCTTCCTGATGTTGAACTCCGGCCCGATGCCGTTCACGTACACGGTGCTGCCGCCGTCACCGAACAGATTCATCATGAATTTGGGAACGATGATGCCGCGGTAGCGCAAGCCGACGAAGCGGTAGGTGCGCCCGGCCTGTTCCACCGGCGAGGCGCCGGCCTCGGCATCGGCGATCATGGTGGAGTCCGGGCCAGGCTCGGCGGTGGCGGCGGTACCCGGTTCCTCGCCGGCGGACTGTGCCGCGGCCAGGGAAGGGAGCGCCAGGTTCAGTGCCGCGACCGCCGCACACAGGGCTAGGGTTCGATGGATCATTGCGAGGGACCTCCTGATGGCTTAGCTGGCATTGGGTCTCGTGGGGACGGCGCGTTGGCTCACTTGGCACACCTGCGTCACTCGCGGAGACGCAGTGTGCCACGACAATGTGCCAGATTGCAAATAGCCCACGACTCCTGCCTGAAACTTCCCGCAACACCCCGGCACAGCAGTGCAAAGGCTCCACGTGCCGGGACGGCGTCAGCCCCTCCATTACGCGATTCCCGTTTCCACCACAAATCAATCGTGGCGCTCCTGCTCCGTCGGAGGCGCGCTTTCGCGCCGTGCTATGGGCCGAGCGGGTATGCATGGCGTCGCCGAGCGAGCCGGACCGGGCAAGAGCACGCGCTGAGGCGACGCGGCAGGACGAGACCCGAAAAGAGGCAGGCTCGGCGACGGACCCGGACTCGATCACGGCCTCGCAGTCGAGCCTGCCGACGACGCGGCCCACCGACGTCCCGCCGAGTTCGGCCCTCGAGGGTCCGGACGCCCCGGCGCACTACAGGCTCGAAGGGGAGGTCGCCCGCGGCGGCATCGGCCGCATCCTGCGCGCGCGCGATCTCCGGCTCGAACGCGTGGTCGCGCTCAAACAAATCGAGCCGGGGAATTCCGGAGCGCTGCAACGCTTCGCGCGCGAAATCCGCATCACGGCCAAGCTCCAACATCCCAACATCATTCCCGTCTACGAGGCGGGGCGGACCCCTAGGGGTCGCGACTTTTACGCGATGCGGCTCGTCGAAGGGCAATCGCTTTCCGAAGCCATCTCTCACTGCGACACCGCCACCGAACGCCTCGCCCTTTTGCCCCGGGTGATCGACGTCGCCGAAGCCATCGCCTACGCGCACGATCAGGGCGTCATTCATCGCGACCTGAAGCCGGCGAACGTGCTCGTCGGCAGTTTCGGCGAAACCGTGGTCATCGACTGGGGCTTGGCGAAGGAAACCGACGACGACGATGACCCCGTCGTCGTCGAGCCGCTTCGACACGCATCGGGCTTCGAAACCCTCGTCGGCGCGGTGCTCGGAACCCCGGCGTACATGCCGCCGGAGCAGGCCGCGGGGCAGCCGGTCGACAAGAGCGCCGACATCTACGCCATCGGCGCAATGATTTACCATCTATTGAGCGGGCATCCGCCGTACGTCGACGAAGGCGACGTCGACTTCCCCGGACGCGTACTGCGCGGAGCGCCGACGCCGCTATCGCGCCGCGCTCCCGACGCACCGGCGGACCTCGTGGCCGTCGTGGAAAAGGCCATGGAGCGAGAACCCGCCCGGCGGTACGCGAGCGCCGAGGAGCTCGCCGAGGAGCTCCGGCGTTTCAACCAGCGACGCCTGGTGCGAGCGTACCGCTACACGCTGCTCGAGAAAGCCGGGCGCTTCGCGGAGCGGAACCGCGCCGCGGTGGCGACGGGGTTCCTGGGGATTCTGATCCTGCTGCTGCTCGGCGTGTACAGCTTGATCAGCATCGCCGAAGAACGCGACCAGGCTACCCAGAGCGCGGACAAAGCCAAGGCGAGCGCCGCGGCGGAACACGACGCGCGCGAGGTGGCCGAACACCGCGTCGACCAGTTCATCGTCGAAAAGGCGCGCTTTCTTTCAGACACGGATCCGACGCAGGCGGTCGCGTGGCTCAAACGTCTGGGCTCGCCCACCCCGGGAGCCGCGTCGGTTGCTGCGCTGGCCGAGGACCGCGGCGTAGCTTGGGCCATTTCGCGCCGCCACCGCGCCGAAGTCCGAAGCATCGCCATGCTTGCGGACGGACGCCGCGTGCTCTCCGCCGGCGCGGATCATCAGGTGCTGCTCTGGGACAGCGAAACCAACCAGTCGACTCCGCTCCAGCCGCACACCGACCAAGTCACTAGCGTCCGCGCGTCGAGCGACGGCCGCTTCGTCGTCAGCGCCGGCTACGACGGCGCGATCTACCTCTACGAAACCGCGACCTTCGAACGAACGCCGCTCGGCCGCCACGCCGCGCCCGTGCGCGACGTCGCGTTCAGCCCCGACAGCACACGCGTGGCTTCCATCGCCGATGACCGGCGCGTCTGCGTCTGGCAGATTGGCAAGGCCGAGCCCGAGTGCGCGTCTCTGCCGGTCGATCGCGCGGCGTTCGTGACGTTCTCTCCGGACGGCCGCTCTCTGCTGAGCGGCGGGCACGGCGGCGCGCTGTCGCTGTGGTCATTCGATTCGGGAAAGGAGCGCATGCTGCGCGGCCGGACCGGCCCGCTCCGAGTCGCCGCATTCGCTCCCGAAGGTGACGTCGTCGCGGCTGGCGACGTGCAAGGCAACGTGACTCTGTTCGGCGACGACGGCGCGCCGCGCAGTGTCCTGCGCGGCAGCCGTGGCTCGGTGACGGCGCTCGCGTTCGCGGCCGTGGGACGGCGGCTCGCGGTGGGCAGCATCGACGGCGCGCTCGGGCTTTACGACCTCGACCGCGACGAGCGCCGCGATCTCGAGCCGCATTCCGAACGCATCGACGCGCTGTTGTTCCTCGACGCAGGCCGGCGGCTTGCGTCGGCTGGCTGGGACCGCATGGTGCGCGTTCACGACCTCGAAACGGGCATCGTGCAGACGCTGCGCGGGCACGGCGACGTCGTTTCCAACCTGACGGCGCGGGAGAACCTGCTCGTCAGCGGTTCCTGGGACAAGACGCTGCGCGCCTGGCGGCTCGGCCCGGTCAACGACCACGAGCGAGTGCTGCGCGGGCACGAGGTCGGCGTGCATGCCGTCGCCTTCTCGCCGGACGGAAGCTTGCTCGCTTCGGGGGGTCACGACAATCGAGTCAGACTCGTCGAGCTCGCCTCGGCCGCGGCGCGCACTCTCGAAGGCCATCGTGATCACGTCTATCGCGTCGCGTTCGCTCCCGACGGAGGCCTGCTGGCGTCGTCGAGCGACGATCAAACGGTACGCCTGTGGCCGCTTTCGGACGGCGCTCCGCGGGAGCTCGTCGGCCATCGCGCGGACGTGGAGGAAATCGCGTTCTCCCCGGGAGGCGATCTGCTCGCGTCGGCGGCGGAAGATCACACGGTTCGTATCTGGCAAATCGACTCGGGGCGAAGCGTCGAGCTCTCGCACGAAGACGATGCGGCAGCCGTGGCGTTTTCGCCGGACGGAAGCGTCTTGGCCACGGGAACGCGCGGCGGCTCGCTCCGCCTCTGGACCGTCGCCGACGCGACGCTGAAGCACGAAATCCAGGCACACCGGAGACGCATATCGAGCATCGTGTGGCGAAGGGACGGCTCCGGCTTCGTTACCGCGGGCGGCGACGACGCGGTTCGATTCTGGAGCTCCGCCGGCGAACCCGCTGGGCGCCTCGGCGGACTGACCGGTGCGCGCCTGGCGCACCTTTCGCCCGATGAAAAGACGCTTGCCGTCGCGGGCGTGGCGCCGCGCCTCTGGCTCTGTCCCGCGCAGTCGAACGCACGCTGTCGCGAGCTTCGCGGCCACCGCGCGCTCGTGTGGGACGTAGAGTTCAGCCGGAACGGCCGCCTGCTGGTGAGCGCGAGCGGTGACGCTTCGCTTTCGGTATGGGACGTCGAAAGCGGCGAGCGCCGCGAGCTCGAAGGACATCGAGCACCGGTGTTCGACGTGGCGCTGTGGCCGGGTCACGATGTAGCGGCATCCGCCAGCGCGGACGCTACTGTCCGACTCTGGCCCCTCGTAGCTCCGCCCAAACCACACGCGCTCCAGCCCTTTCTGCAAGCGCTCACGCGTGAAGAAGTCGAACGCCCTTAGCCCTTACGGCAGCTAGCGCGGCGGCCGCAAACCCGGTAGAGTCCTTTCAATGCGGAACGTTCTACGTCACGGGCTCGCTGCCGCCGCCATCGTCGGCTCGCTGTGCGCGGCGTGCGGCGGCTCCGTGCAGCGGGGCGCGGCGTTGTACGAGGACGGATACTACGTGGAAGCCGCAGAAGTGTTCGAGCGAACGGAAGGGAAGATGCGCGATGCCGCCGTCTCGGAGCGCGCCGCCTACGGCCTCTACCGTGGTTTGACGTTCCTGGAGCTCGGCGACTTGCGCCGCGCGGAGGCGTGGTTGCGCTTCGGCGCGGAGAACGAGCGGGCGGAACCGGGTTCTCTATCGGCCCGAGAGCGGCGGACGCTCGAACGGGCGTGGCTCGGGCTCGGCGAGCGCATCCGCGCGGACGCTCGCGAACCCGTGCCGTCCACGCAGTTCGCTGCCGTCCCGCGTCGGTCCCGCTGAGGTTCGCCCGCGGGCGCCGGAAGAGTCGTTCTCTGGCATACTGCGACCATGCCGGCGACCCCGAAGCCAGAGAAAACCCCCGAGCAATGGCGTTCCGAGCTGAGCGAGGAAGCCTATCGTGTCACCCGTGAAGGCGCGACGGAGCGGCCGTTCACGGGCCGGTATTACGACTGCAAGGACGCGGGGACCTACCGTTGCGTGTGTTGCGGAGCGTCGCTCTTCGACTCCGAGACGAAGTACGACTCGGGCAGCGGCTGGCCGAGCTTCTACCGGCCGATCGACGCAAGCGCGATCGACGAGCTCGACGACGCGAGCCACGGGATGCGACGAACGGAAGTCCAGTGCAAGAGCTGCGGCGCGCACCTCGGGCACGTCTTCGGCGACGGCCCCGCGCCTACGGGTCAACGCTACTGTATCAATTCCGCCGCGCTCGACCTCGAGACCCGCGACAGCAAGAAGCCGGAGCGATAGAGAGCGCCGAGCAGGCCAAACCGCGCCGCCGCCCTCGGGCGCTCGTCGCGACGCCGGCTTTCAGGAGCTCGCCGCGTCGCCGCGGGCGAAGATCGACGCCACGTAGTTGAGCACGTCGGTGGCGCTGACTTCGTTATAGCCGAAGTAGCGCATCAGCCGCGACTTGATGATGTCGATCTTTTCCTGGGTTTCCTTGTCGACGACGGCGCTCACGAGCGTCTTCAGCTTGATGCTGTCTTTCTGATCCTCGAACAACTTGAGCTCGAGCGCGCGCCGCAGCCGGTCGTTGGTCTGCCAATCGAAGCGTTTGCCCTCGACTGCCTTGGCGCCGATGAAGTTCATGATCTCGCGGCGAAAATCGTCCTTGCGGTTCTCGGGGATATCGATTTTCTCCTCGATCGAGCGCATCAACCGCTCGTCAGGTTCTTCGTCCTGACCGGTGTAGCGGTTCTTCACGCGTTCCTTGAGCGTGTAGGCCTTGATGTTGTCGATGTAGTTCGCCGCGAGCTTGGCGATCGCCTCTTCGTCGGCGCTGATGGCTCGTTGCACCTCGTTCTTCACGATCTCTTCGTACTCGCGCTTGACGACGCCGATCATGTCCCGGTAGCGCTTGCGCTGGTCCTCGCTGGTCACGAGCGAATGATGCGAAAGGCCTTTCTCGAGCTCGTTCATCACCATGAACGGGTTGATCGTCCCTTCCCCCACGTCGCTGACCAGCGCATTGGAAATCTTGTCCTGGACGTAGCGCGGACTGATGCCCTCCATGCCCTCGCGCTTGGACTCCTTCCGGAGCTCCTTGACCGTGTCCTGCGTGTAGCCCGGCAGCACCTTCCCGTCGTAGAGCTTGAGCTTGTGAATCAGCTCGAGGTTGTGCTTCTTCGGCTCTTCCAGGCGAGTCAGGGCGGCCCACATCGCCGCCACCTCGAGCGTGTGCGGCGCGATGTGCCGGCCGCGGACCCGCTCGTGGTTGAAGTCTTTCTCGTAGATTCGGATCTCGTCGCTCAGCCGAGTGATGTACGGAATGTCGATCTTGATGGTGCGATCGCGTAGCGCCTCCATGAACTCGTTGTTCAACAGGCGCTTGTACTCGGCCTCGTTCGTGTGTCCGATGATGACCTCGTCGATGTCGGTCTGCGCGAACTTCTTCGGCTTGATACGATGCTCTTGCGACGCCCCCAAGAGGTCGTACAAGAACGCCACGTCGAGCTTGAGCACTTCCACGAACTCCACGATGCCGCGGTTCGCTATGTTGAACTCACCGTCGAAGTTGAAGGCGCGGGGGTCCGAGTCCGACCCGTACTCGGCGATCTTCCGGTAGTTGATGTCTCCGGTGAGCTCGGTGGAATCCTGATTTTTTTCGTCCTTCGGCTGAAACGTGCCGATGCCCACCCGATCTTTTTCGCTCAGCAACAGCCTCCGCACGCGGATGTGCTGGTCCACCACTTTGGCCCAGTCGCCCTGGTAGCGCTGCATCAACCCCTTGAAAATGAAACGGCTCGCCGGGTCGAGGTCGCCCTCGACGCGCACGCGAAACTTGTCGTTCGACAGATTGAGCTCGCCGATCACCCGTTCTCGCCACTCGGGCGGAATGATGCGGAGCGGCTCCTCGTGCATGGGGGAATCGAAGATGTCGGCCCCCCCGCTGGCCAGCCCGGTGTCCGCCAGGTTTACCCACCGAAACGTGAATAGCGCGCCCTCGGGCGTCTGCGAATAGGCCTCGAGACCCTTTTTCAACAGACGCGCAATGGTCGACTTGCTCGAGCCGACGGGACCGTGGAGCAAGATGACGCGCCGCTCGGGACCGTACCCTTCGGCCGCGGCCTTGAACACGTTCATCAACCGCATCAGCGGAATGTCGAGACCGAAGACGGCGTCCTTGCCGTCGTCGATTTCGTCGCGGAAGAAATTGTAACGGATCAGCTTCTTCTTGTTGTCGATGTACTCTTCCGTACCGTAGGAGATGACCATGTCATACGCGCGCTGAAACGCGTTGCGCGTCACCTGGGGTCGGTCGCGTACGATTCTCAGATAGTCCTCGAACGACCCTTCCCACGAAAGGTCGCGGTAGCGATCGTAATCCTGCATGCGTGCAATTCGCGCCACCATCGTGCTTGCGGCGTCTGCGACGCCGGGAGCGCTCGGACCATCCGTTCTCGATTCGACCTCGCTCATGCAGTTTCCTTTTGTTGGCGGTTTTCAAGCATACCAGAAATCAGTCACGGCGCCTGAAACGTCGCGAAGGCGTCGAGCACGCGCCGCCACGCCGGCTTTTCCACGAAGCGCGGACGCTCGATAACGCCAGCGGGTTCCGGCGCATCGACGTCGTCGGCGTCGATGCGCTCGCGCAGACCGAGCGAACAATAGCCGTCACGCAGCCGTGAATAGCGTCCCGAACCGGGGCTCAAGCCCTGCGCTACCGCCGTGGCAACGCAGACTTCCCTGGGGAGATCGTTGAACGAAAAGACGGTGATGAACGGGATGCGTTCACGGCGCTGGGCGACGGTGCGAAACAGCGCGTCGAAGAACGCGCGCTGGCGTTCGGGAGAAGCGTCCACGTCGAAGTGGCTCGGATAGCCGATCTGCTCCAGTACGAGCCGAGCGGACTCGCCGTCGGCGCCCGAAAAGCGTTCGAGCAAGCCTTCGAGATCCGCGGATACCGACTCGGCGGGGCGTGCGCGCGACGCGTCGTCGAAAGGCAGGTAGCTCACGAAGACCGCGTCGCTTGCTGCCGCGAGCTCCGCGACTTCGGGAACGTCGTCGCTCATCAGGCCCTCGAAGCTCAGCGATACCCCCACTTCGACGCCTGGCGGATGGCGGCGATGCCCCCGCGCGCGCTCCAGGCTCTCGAGCACGAACTCGGTCAGCTCCTCGCGCCGGGCGCGTGACGCCGCGGCGAGCCATTGATCGACGCGGTGTCCGACGGACAAGTACCTGAGCGAGCCGTCGAAGATCTCGTACACGGCGCCTACCAGAGACTCGAACGCGTCGAGTTCCGATGCACCCCACGAGCCACCGAGCGCTTGCGGGCGGACGTCGAGCGTGCGATCGACGATCGTCAAGGACACGAGCACACTCCGCTCCGCGTCCCGATAGAGCGCCGCCCCCCGCGCGAGATCGTCCCATGCGCGTTCGATCGGCGCCCCGTCGTCGCCGACGAGCTCGTTCCAACGCAGGCCCAGGGTCACCGCGCGCGCACCGGAAGCGATCACGTCGACGTGCGCCTGAACCGAGTCCGCCGCCGTCGCCGTCGGGTCCGGCGTGGTCAGAGACAACGGCGCGAGCCCGACGAGAACCGGCGCGGTCTCGCCGGCCTCCGGCACCGCGGCCTCGCTGGGAGGCGGCGTGGCATCGCGAACCGCGGCATCCATCTCCTGCGGCGGAGGCGGCTCGGAGGCGGCGTCCCGCTCGGACGAGGCCACCGTTTCCAGGGTCGCACGCGGCCCGTCACAGCCCATCGCGACCAATGCGACGCCCAGTCCCAAGCGAGCCGGCCAAGCGGGGCGTTTCCGCACCGACCAAGACTAGCCGCGCCCGTCGGTGCGGTCCCAGAGAATCCTCGGTGACGGACGCGTGAAATGTTTCCCGGACCTCCGGCCGGCAGGCTGCCGGAATGGGCTCCGGCGCTAAGGTGTGGCGTGATTCCCCTTCGATCATGAACGACATCGAGCGTCTTGCACCGGTCACAGTTCCCGAGGACACGCCGCTCGGCGTCCTGCCTCCGCGCCTCGACGACCCTTCGCTCTTCATCAACCGAGAGCTGTCGTGGCTCGAGTTCAACGCGCGCGTGCTGGAGGAGGCGGCGCAGGCGACGGTCCCGCTGCTCGAACGCTTGAAATTCATCGGCATCTTCTCGACCAACCTGGACGAGTTCTTCATGGTCCGCGTCGCGGGCCTGCAGGCGCAACAGTACGGCGACGTCGAGGAGCTGTCGCCCGACGGCAAATCACCCGAGCAGCAGTTGAGCGAGATCAGCACGCGGGCTCACGAGCTCTACGACGAGCAGTACCGCATCTGGCGCGAAAACGTGCTGCCGGAGCTGGTCGAGCAGGGCATCGCGCTGGTCAAACCCGACGAGCTGTCGGCGGATGACAAGGCGGCGCTCGACCGGCACTTCGAACGCGACATCTACCCGGTACTCACTCCCATCGCGATCGATCCGTCACACCCGTTCCCTCACCTCCGCAACAAGAGCATCACCGTCGGCGTGTTTTTCGAGAGGCAGCGCGAACGCTCGAACGAACCCAGCTTCGGGCTGGTTCAAGTCCCGGCCACGCTGCCGCGCCTGATTCGCGTCCCCGTCGAAGGAAAGGCGCGTGTTTTCGTGGCGCTGGAGGACCTGGTCTTCCGCCACGCCGGCATGCTCTTTCCCCAGCTCAAGGTGACGGAGCACTATGCTTTCCGGGTAACGCGCAACTTCGACATCGAGATCGACGAGGACGAAGCGGAAGATCTGTTGCTCACGCTCCAGGCAGAACTGCGCCGTCGCGACCGGGGGCACGCGGTGCGCCTCGAGGTCAGCTCCGACGCGCCCGCGGACTCCATTCAGTGGCTCTCACGCGAGCTCGACATCGATCCGAACCTGGACGTATTCCGCGTCAGCGGGCCGCTCTTTCTCGGCGACATGACGCGGCTCACCTCGAGCAGCGAGCGGCGCGACTTGCGCGACGAGCCGTTCAATCCGCAGTACGTGCCGCCGCTCCGCGACGCCGAGGACTTCTTCGCGACGATTCGCGAGCACGACGTGCTGCTGCACCATCCCTACGAGTCGTTCGAGGCCGTCGTCGACTTCGTGCTGCATGCCGCGGAAGATCCGCAGGTCCTGGCGATCAAGCAGACGCTCTATCGAACCGGCGGCGAGTCGCCGCTGGTGCGCGCGCTGCAACGCGCCGCCGAGCTCGGCAAGCAGGTGACGGCCGTGGTCGAGCTCAAGGCGCGCTTCGACGAGGAGAGCAACATCCAATGGGCTCGAGCGCTCGAGCGATCGGGCGTCAACGTGATGTACGGCCTTCTGGGGTTCAAGACCCACGCCAAGGTGCTCTTGGTGGTGCGCAAGGAAGCGACCGGGCTCAGGCGCTACGTGCACCTCGCCACCGGCAACTACAACCAGCAAACCGCTCGCTTGTACGAAGATCTCTCGCTTTTTACCGCGCGTGACGAGTTCGGCGAGGACGCCACGTCGCTCTTCAATCTGCTCACCGGATACAGCGCTCCGGCAAAGTGGAACCGTTTCATCGTCTCCCCGCTCGGGTTGCACGAAGCCATATTGGGGATGATTGCGCGCGAGGCGCAGCACGCGCGGGCGGGCCGCCCGGCGGGGATCGTCGCGAAGATGAACGCACTGGTCGACGCGGACGTGATCGCGGCGCTCTACGCCGCCGCCCAGGCGGGCGTGTCGATGGACCTGTTGGTGCGCGGCATCTGCTGTCTACGACCGGGCGTCCCCGGCGTCAGCGACGACATTCGCGTGCACGCGATCATCGATCGGTTCCTGGAGCATGCGCGCATCTTCCACTTCGTGAACGGCGGAGACGACGAAGTGTACTGCTCGAGCGCCGACTGGATGCCGCGCAATTTCCGGCGCCGCGTGGAGGTCATGTACCCGATCACGGACGCGACCCTCAAGCGGCGCGTGATCGACGAGATCCTCGGGACGATGCGCGCCGACAACGCGAAGGCCTGGACGCTCGAGGCTACCGGCGGCTACCGGCGCACGCGCCCCGACAGCGCGCCGACGCGCAGCCAACAGCGCTTCATGGAGTTGGCGCGCGAGCGCGCTCGAGAAGCGGAACCGTTGCTCGGGCTGGCGCCGAAGCCACTGACGGCCCTGAGCAGCCCGCGCACGACACTCGAAAAACTTCGCCGCAGGAAGCGCAAGAAGCCCAAGCGCAGAAGGCGCGACGACGACTGAGCCCAGAAGGCGCGACGACGACTGAGCGCACCCGCGCTACCACCCCGCCGTACACGCGAACCACCAGCCAAGACTTGATACCGCCGCCGAGCGTGCAACGATGGACCGATGCGGCGAGCGAGCGGAAGCGCCCCGTCGATCGTGTTGATCGGCTGCGCGGTGGCGTGCGGCGGAAACGGTGACGGAGCCTCTTCGGGCAGCGGCGCGACCGGCGCCGCTGGAGCGGGCGGATCGACGTCCGCTTCTTCGAGCGTCGCGGGAAGCTCGGGAGGTTCGAGCGGCACGGGCGGCTCGCCGCAGGGCGGCGGCGCCGGCACGGATCAAGGCGGCGGCGCCGGCACGGCGCAGGGCGGCACGGACTCGCTCGGCTTGGTTCCGGTCGTCGCGGGTTGCCCCGTGTTCACCGCGGACGACGCGTGGAACACGGACGTATCCGAGTATCCGGCGGACGCCGACGCCACCGCGCGGCTGCGTGCGCTCGTCGGCGACGTCATGATTCACCCCGATTACGGGAACGACGGCGACACCCAGTACGGCATTCCGTTCAACGTGGTGCCAGAGAATCAGCCGCTCGCGCCGGTGAGCTTCGACGCCTACCCGGAGGAAAGCGACCCGGGTCCGTATCCCTTCCCGGACGCCGACACCGCCGACGTGGAGGGCTTCTCTCCCACCGAGTGCGACGGAGATTGCCATTTGCTCGTCGTAGCGGAGGGGGCCTGCATGCTGTACGAAGGGTACGCGTGCCAATACGAAAACGACGGCTGGCACTGTTCTTCGGGCGCGAGCTGGGAACTCGAACGAAACAGCTACGGCCAACGCCCCGAAGGCTGGACGAGCGCGGACGCGGCAGGCCTCCCCATCTTGCCGGGGCTCCTGCGTTACGACGAAGTTGCACGAGGGGAAATCCATCACGCGCTTCGCTTCACGCTTCCTTGCACCACGGATCGCTACGTGGCGCCGGCGACTCATTTCGCCGTGCCCGGAAGCTGCGATGCCGACGACCCCAACGCGCCGCCGATGGGGCTCCGCGTGCGACTGCAAGCCGACTTCGAAACGTCGGAGTTTCCCGCCGACGCGCGCGCCGTTCTCGAGGCGATGAAGCGCTATGGAATGATCCTGGCGGACAACGGGTCAAGCTTCTACTTCCAGGGCGAAGCCCACCCGGACTGGAGCGAGCAGCAGATCGAGCCTCTCAAGGACGTGCCTGCTTCCGCGTTCGAGGTCGTAATGACGCTCGGACCGGGGCCCTGAGCGCACCCGCCCAAAGCGGGCTCCGGCGCCCGGCGCGCAACGGCGAAAAAACAGACTGAAAACCGAAGCTCAGGGCTCGCTCGGCTCGAGCTCCAGCGGGCTGCCCGGCGAACCGCTGTGCAGCGCGCCGTCGCCGACCCAGTAGATGTACCGGTGTGCAAACGACCCGTCGAGCAGCGCGTCTACCGAGAGCGAGGCTCCCGCCGGCGCTTCGAACAGCGCGCCGTCGACGTCGAACGCGGTCAACGTCACGATACGCGCTGCTTGGTCGCCCCAAAAATCGAGGAAATCCTCGAACTCGAGGCGCTCGGCCGTGATCGCATCGATGGCGCCCTCGCTGGGCGTGACCACTACGTCCCATTCACATCCGAACCCGCTGATGTCGGTGTCGCACGTCATGAAGAGCCGCCACAGGCCTCCGGGCTCGTACTCCACGAACAGGCCCACGCCTTCGCCTGGCGTCACGTCGATGCCGGCGCCCGCGTCGATGAGAGCGCTCGCGCTCTCGACGGGAACGCCGACGTCCGGATCGGCGCCTCGCCTCAGCGGGGCGTCGTCGTCCCCGCCTCCATAGCCGCACGCGACGACGCCGCAACACGAAGCCAACGCCAACGACTTGAACAGTGACCCTGACAAGATTTCACCTTCTTGGAGAGGACCCGGAGCGTCGCATGCTGGGCGCCGGGCCGCTGCGGCGAAGCGTACCGTTGCCATTGCTGGAGCGCCCGTCGAACGAGCGCAAGCGACGTTCCGCGCTCGGGGCGGCGCGACGCGGGGGCGCGGGAGCCGCGGAACGCTCGCGCGTTACGGGTGGTGCGGACTCGCTACGTTCGAGCCGTACCCCCGGGCTGGGTGCGGCGCGCCGCCCGTCGGCGGCCGGCGAACGCCGAGGCGAGTCCGCCGATCGCCCGGACGGATCGATGCGCAGCGAGCGCCCGTCCGAGGCCGTCCGAGGGCTCGAGCGCGGCGCAGTCGTGCGGCGTAGCTCGCCGCCGTCCGAACGGCGAAGCGTGGCTCCGGCCGGTGACGTGCGACGATACGTGAGCGCGCGCTGATCGGCGCCCGACGCGCGTGGCATCGCCGCGACGCGCTGGACCGGGCGGTGCGACGGTGGAACGCGCGCCGCATCGAGCGACGGCCCGCTGGTCGAGGGGCGAGCGAGTGCCGGCCGGTAACGCCGCGTCACGCCGGCGACGTGGCGGATGCGGTGACGGCTACGCACAATGTGCCGATGCACGTGATGGTGAAACACGAACGTGCTCGAGACGAACACGAACGGGTAGGGCGTATAGTACCAAACCGCGACCGGCGACCCGTAGAACCAAACGTAGCTCGGCGGCAGCGGAGCCCAGCCGACGTAAGCGTAGCCGGCGGTGGGCACGCGCCACGCGACCCACGCCGGCGCATAGCGGTAACCCGGCACCCAACTCCAACCCACGCCGCCGACCCAGACCCAACGACCGTAGTGGAACACGACGGACCCGAACGGGTAGTCGCTCACCCAGACCCAGTTGCCGTCGACGTCGAGCGCCCAGTGACCGGAAGTGACGTAGGGGGCGAAGTAGTCTCCGACGACGGCGCGATTCGGAACCCAGACGCGGCCGTACTTGGGGTGATCGACCCAATAGCCGTAGGGATCGAGAGCCGGCCTGAAGTCGTCGAGAGCGCGCGGGTCGGCGTCCGCCCCGTCGACGCGCGGCGGTGCCGCGTCGCTGGACGGCGCGGCCGCAGCGCCGGGCGGTAGAGGAGCCGCCTCGTCGGCCCTCATTTCCGCTTCCTCGTCGAACCACTCGTCCCCGTAAGAGTCCCCCGCCGCCGCGTCCTCTGCCGGCGCGGCAAGCGCGGGAAGAGGAGCCGCGCCGAGCGCCAGCGCGAACAGGAGCGCGAGCTTTTTCATTGCGGCAAGCATGAGCCCCACCTCGGCGAGAGGCAACCGCGCAGAGGGTCGGCGCAACCCCACGTCGAACGGCTTCGAAGCGCGCTCGCTCGAGCAAAAATCACGTGATATCGGGCCCCTGGTAGGCGCTAGACTGCCCCGCATGCTGGGTTTCGAGGAAGCGCTCGAGCGCATCGTTCTCGATGCGCCGCGCACACCGACCGAGCGCGTCGAGCTCTCGGAGGCCTTCGATCGCGTCAGCGCCGAGGACATCGTGGCCCGCGCGCCGCTGCCCCCGTTCGATTACAGCGCGATGGACGGCTACGCGCTCGACAGCCGGGCACTCACCGGTTCGGCGCCTTACCGCCTGCGAGTCAGCTCCGAAAGCAGAGCTGGACACCACGTCCCGACACTCGCACAGGGAGAAGCGTGCCGGATCTTCACCGGCGCCGCCGTCCCCGAGCACGCCGACGCCGTCGTCATGCAGGAAAACGTCACGGCGGCGGACGGCGCCATCACATTTTCGGCGCGTCCGAGCCCGGGCGAGAACGTGCGCCGGCGCGGCGAAGATCTGGAGGTTGGAGCAATCGGGCTCGCTGCCGGGACACGTCTCGGGGCGCTTCAGCTCGGGCTCGTGGCCGCGCTCGACTACGCCGACGTCGCGGTCGCGCGGAGACCTCGCGTCACGGTCGTGTGCACCGGCGACGAGCTCAGGCAACCCGGCTCCGCGCCGTGGCCGGGCAGCGTTCCCGAGAGCAACGGCGTGGCCGTGACGGCACTGGCGCGCCGCGCCGGCGCAGACGCGCGCGCCACGCCGATCGTGCCGGACGACGAAGCCACGATTCGCTCGACGCTCGAAGCAGCTCTCGACTCGAGCGACTTGGTCGTCACCGTTGGCGGCGTAAGCGTCGGCGATCACGACCTGGTGCGCGCCGCGCTGGAAGGTGCCGGCGTCGGTTTGGATTTCTGGAAAGTGCGCATCAAGCCGGGCAAGCCGCTGGTGTACGGGACGCGCGGCGCCGTCCGTGTGCTCGGCCTGCCCGGCAACCCCGCTTCGGCGCAGGTCACGTTCGTATTGTTCGGCTTGCCCCTGCTCGCGGCGATGCAGGGAGCGCGAGACGCGCACCGGTTGCGGCGGCGACGCGCCAAACTCGGGGCGGCGCTGAAGCAAAAAACCGGACGCACCGGTTTCTACCGCGCGAAGGTCACGGACGACGTCGTCGTGCCGCTGTCGAACCAGGCTTCGGGTGCCCCGACGAGCCTCGCCTGGGCTGACGCGCTCTTGGTCGTTCCCGAGACGACGAGCGAGCTCGAGCCCGGCGCCAGCGTGGAGATCATTGCCCTGACTTGACGGTGCGCCGCGCTGGTGCGAGCGCTGGCACCTCGATGCCCATCGTGTTCGGCATTTTCGTCGGGGGCCGCGCAACGCGTTTCGGCGGCGTGGCCAAGGGGCTCTTGCCGGCGCCGGCTACGGGCGAGCCCATCGTCGAACGCCTGGCGGCTCTGGTGCGCGCGGCGCGAGCCGACGCCGAAGTGATGCTCGTCGGCGCGGCCGGCGCGTACGAAGCCGTCCGCATCGACGTCATCCCGGACTCTCCGGGCGGCGTCGGACCCATCGGAGGCCTCGCGGCGCTGGTCGAGCACGCCGCAGCGCGCGGTGCACCGGCCGCCGTGGCCCTCGCCGGCGACATGCCGTCCGTGACGCTGAAACTGCTCGAGCGGCTGCTTCTCCACGCGCCGGAGGCCGACGCCGTCGCGCCGCGCCTCGACGACAAGTGGCACCCCCTGTTCGCTCGCTACCGGCCAGAGCCCGCGCTCGCGGCGGTCGAACGGTGCCTCGCCAGCGGTCGGCTCGGCCTGTATCGAGTGCTCGCGGACCTCGGCGACGGCGCGGTACAGCTGCCGGTCACACCGGAGGAAGCGCTCGCGCTCCGAGACTGGGACGAGCCCGGAGATATCCGGCGCTGATTCCGCCGCTCACGTCTCGTGATCGTGCCCGGTGCAGCGGGCATCCTGAAAGCCGACCCAATACGGACCGTCGGGGCCGTGCTCGCGCTTCCAGATGGGGACGCGCTCTTTTATCCGATCGATGAAGCGGCGGCACGCGTCGAAGGCCTGCCCGCGGTGAGCGGCCGAGGCGGCGCACACCACCGCGACGTCGCCGACGGCGAGCGCGCCCACGCGGTGGAGCGCGGCGAGGCGCACGCCGGGAGACTCCCGTTCGAGCTCCTCGGCGATGCGCTGCATTTCCTTTTTCGCCATGGCGACGTACGCCTCGTATTCGAGCAAGCTCACGGGCTTGCCGTCGTTGTGATCGCGCACGGTGCCGCTGAACACGGCGACGGCACCGACCGACGGCGCCTGCACCGCGCGGACGACTTCGTCCAGAACGAGCGGTTCGTTTCTGATGTCGAAAAGCGCGCTCACCGGCGGTAGTCTCCGGAACGACCGCCGGACTTTTCTGTCAGCCGCGTGGGGCCGATCTGCATGCCGCGATCGATGGCCTTGAGCATGTCATACAGTGTCAACGCGGCAACGCTCGCCGCCGTCAGGGCTTCCATTTCGACGCCGGTGCGGTCGGTGGTTTCCACGCTGGCGACGACGCGAACGCGCCCAGCGTCTGCTTCGACATCGAGGTCCACGGCGCAGTGGGAGAGCGACAGTGGATGGCACAGCGGCAAGAGCTCGGAGGTGCGTTTCGCCCCCATGATGCCCGCGAGGCGGGCAGTGCCGAGCACGTCGCCTTTCGGCGCTTCGCCGCGCACCAGGGCCTGCATGGCCGCCCCGCTCATGGCAACGAAGGTCTCCGCGACGGCTCGACGTCGTGTCACGGCCTTCTCACCCACGTCGACCATCCGTACGCCGCCCTCGGGGCCCACGTGAGTGGAAAAAGCGCTCTGGCCCACGATCTCGCGATACGCCGCGGCGAGACGTTCGCTCGGCCCGCGTCGGGAAACCTTCATCAGCGCGTAGCGATCGAGGGGGGCGAGCGTCGCCCAGAGCGAGGCCGGCAAAGGTCGTTCGATGCCCAAAGCACCAACGAGCTCCGAAGGCACACCGTCGGCGGGCGGCTCCTGCAATGGCTCCAGCGTTTCCGGCGCGGCGTCCACCAAGAGCGCCGCGACGACTACCGTGTCGACCGCCGCTCGTTGTCCCAGGGAGGTCAGCGCCGCGCGCGCGGAGTGCGGCAGAGCGCGCCACGCTTCGAGCGACAGTTTGAGGCCTGCCATATCCAACGCCCGACGGGCCGCGATCGGCACGAGATCGAGTCGGCCGTCGACGTCGTCGAATCGATAGAGCTTCATGTCGTGCATCGGCCGCTATTCGGACAAGGCCGCCAACCCGGACAAGATTGGCAAGCCGGGCTCGGCCTGTCGACGCAGCGCGCACCACCCGGCAAAAGACGCTCGAAAACCGAGCCGCTCGGCGGGTCGGGGGCTCGAACGGAGCGCCGCGCCCGCGACCATCGTCGGACACAGGCCGCACTCCGGGAGCGTCCTCACGAGGGGTGCGCCGCGAGACTCGCAGTTCACGGTACGCGATGAAGCGGAAAGGCCAATCGTATGACTCTATCAGCATAGGCTGCTGGCGACATGAGCCGCTCCCAGCATGACCTCACCGACATAATAAAACCTGGGTCACAATTGTTGAGTCGCTGAGCGGGTGTCGTTCGTTGATCAGAACAAGCTGACCGACTCGCGGCAACTCTTGGTGGTGGCCGGCACGCTCCGTCGAACGTTAGGAGCGTGGGCGGGCTCTTGCGCGTTCGCGCTGGTGGCGTGCTCTTCCACGCCCGAGTCTGGAAGCACCGGAAGCAGCGGCACCGGTTCTCAGAGCTCGACGACCGGCACCGGCGGTACCGGGGGCGAAGCAGCGGGAAGCACAGCCGCCACCAGCGGCGCTCAATCGAGCTCGAACGGCGGCGCGGGAGCTTCGATCAACATCACTACCGGGGCCGGCGGCGGAAATGGGCAGGGCGGCGAGACGGCCTGCGCGGCCGAATCGCATCAAGCGACGCAAAAGCCGCTCGCCATGTACCTCATCGTCGACCAATCGAACTCGATGAGCGACCCGGACGAGGAAGGCGCCGCGGAGCGCTGGACTCCAGTGTCCACGGCGATTCGAGCATTCGTCGAAGATCCCACCTCGGCTGGAATCGAAGTCGGCCTCGGATACTTCCCCTACCCCACGTCGGAAGTCGGAGATGCTTCGCCCAAGTGCGAGCCGGCGTCCTATGAAACTCCTGACGTGCCCATCGCGCTCCTGCCGGACAACGCCGCGGTGGTAACCGCCTCGCTCGACGCCAGAATGTACACGCCGGGCCAGCGCACGCAGGAGCGCGGAGACACGCCAACGCGCCCGGCTTACGAGGGAAGCGCGACGTACCTTTCGAGCTGGCTCACGCAGTACCCGGACCACGTCGGCGTGCTCATCCTGGCGACCGACGGGCAACCGTTCTCTTGCCAACAGAACGCGATACAGGACATCGCCGATCTGATTGCGGCCAACGCCGCCGCGACGCCCGCCGTGAAGACCTACGTGATCGGCATCGGGCTGGTCGACAACCTCGATCAGCTCGCACAAGCGGGCGACACCGGCTACGGCGCGTTCATCGTCGACGGCACTGGCGCCAACATCCAGACCCAGTTCCTCCAGGCCATGCAAGAAATCCGTGGCGCGGCCTTGCCCTGCAACTATGACATCCCTCCTTCGACGGGCGGCGGGCGCGCGGACCCCGAAAAGGTCAACGTCGATTTCACGGGCAGCGACGGCATGACGGCGACTCCGCTCTACAAGGCGGCGGACGCCAGCGCGTGTGCGTCGACGCCCGACGGCTGGTACTACGACGACCCCACGGCTCCGACGAGCATCGTGCTTTGCCCGGATACCTGCACCCGCGTCTCGGGAGACGTTAGCGGGTCCGTGGGCATCGTGCTCGGCTGCCAAACCCGCGTGCGTTAGTCGCCGCACGGCGCCAGCGCCGGCAAGCCCCTGCTGCTCGCGCACAACCAACCGACAGCGTCGCCGTCGTAACCTACGACGGAGCCACGGACTGCGACGCCGATCAAGCGGCGCGCCTCGAGGTCGACGGAGAAGAGCGCGGAAGAATTTCCGGCGTCGCGTGCAGCATCGACCGAGTCGGCGAGCGAGAGCGGCGCTCCGACAGCGCTGTGTTGGGCCTCGTCCTGACGGCCTTGGGGCTCGCCCAGCGACGACGGCGGCGGCGCCGATCGGGAGCATCCGTTGGCGCGCTCGCAGCCGTCGCCGGCTTGACCTCGGGCTGCGGGAACGCCTTTACGACGGCCGAACCCTCTGAAGCGGAGCGTGCCGCGGCGGCGCGAGCGTGCCGCGAGCTGTCGTTCACTTGGTGCACCAGTAGCGTATACCGAGCGCGGCGTGGGGCGCC
>DASWGX010000146.1:0-1659 GCA_036393455.1 Polyangiaceae bacterium | reverse complement strand
GCGGTTGCCCACGTCGGAATCGAGCTCCTACTCGACGGAGCGCTTTCGGAGCTCGCTCCCGACAGTATCGGAGCGTATGAAGGAGCGCTCCGAGCGGGCTCCGCCCTGAACGCGGAGATCGATTGGCCCGTCCTCGGGCAGAGCTTCGGGTTTGCCTTGCTGTGCCGCGCGCTCAGGAAGCGGCCTCCCACGCTTGCCGACATCGAGCCCGAGGTGCTCGCCGAGCGGCTCGACAGATTGCTCTCCGGGCGGCCACGTTTGTCGCTTTCGGCGGGAGATCTCGCGCGCGTCGCTTTTTGGTGCGGTGGGGCGAAAGGAGGTGTCTTCGTCGCCGCAGAAGGACTGCTGAGCGAACTTTTGCGGACTCTGGCACCAGCACGGCGAGGTTCGAACGCGGCGACGGCCTAGCGTCCGGCGCCTTTGTCGATTGCGGCGCTCCTACGCCGCCGCTACCGCTTTTGACGGCCGCGGAGCACGCGCTACTATTGGTTGAACCAGCCGTCTCTGCGGTCGCGCATGGCTCAGGACATCGTGGCCGAGGACATCATGGATGCCCAACCCCCCATTTCGAGCAACATAGCCGCCACCATTTTTCGGGACCTGCGCCGGCAGATCCTGAGCGGTGAGCTCACCAACGGCGAACGGCTGCCCGGGGAACGCGAGCTCGCAGCGAAGTACGGCACGAACCGCAACACGCTGCGCGAGGCGGTGCGCAAGCTCGAGCAGTCGCGCCTGGTGACCGTGCGGCACGGCCAGGGCGTCACGGTATCCGACTTTCGCAAGACCGGTACGATGGAACTTTTGCCGCCGTTCTTGGAGAACGCTTCCGATCCTTCGGAAGTGGCGTTGATCCTCGAGGACGTCCTGCCGGCTCGCCTCTTGGTCATAGAATTTGCCGCGCGCTCCGCGGCGCGCCGCGCGCACCGTGCCGATCTCGAACGCATGCGGGACATCACCGACCTCTTGATTTCCGCGTTCGACAAGCGCGACCCCGTCGTGATCGCGCACGGGTTTCACCGCTGGCTCGAGGCGTTGATCGACGCCGGTCATTCCGTCGCGATCCGCTGGATTGCCAACCCATTTCTCGAAGCCTACCGCGACCTGATCGACCGCGTACCGGGGCTCTGGGTCCTGGAGCCGAGCTTCCCCGAGCACCTCAGGAAATTCATTGCCGCGCTCGAGACCGGCGACGAGGAACGGGCCATCGAAGTAACGCGCGAGTACTATCACCGCGTCGACGCCGCGGTGATGCGGACGCTCAAGCTCATCTTGGCCCAGCGCCCGGCGTCGAGCCCGCCAGGGCTCCGCAAACAGGCGGAAGCCACGGCGAACGGCGACGCCGAGCCACCGGATCGACCCGAGTGAGGAGACAGCCGACATGTCGAACAACCGAAATGACGAGCCGAGCGGCACCCGATTCAGACGAGCGCTTCCCGTCGTTCCGCCCGCGGCCCCGCTCAGTCGTCACCCGCGCGACGGCTGGAAGCGCGCCCGGCCTTTTCCGATGGGCAAGGGCGCGCGGCGCGCCTTCTACGGCGTCTTGCGCGCGGTTTGCCCGGAACGGCCGGTCATGCTGACCGCCAAGCTCGAGCGAAAGGTCGAGCGCAACGTGCGCCTCTTGATGGCCTACATGCCGCGGCCGGTGGCGCGAGGCATGTG